>NZ_CP045120.1 GCF_011492945.1 Rubrobacter tropicus | reverse complement strand
ACGGAGTAGATGGGGGTGCCCTCGTCGACAATGAGGTCGGTCCCCTCGTGGCTGCGACCGCCCGGACGCGCCGCGCCCCAGTCGTCGGAGTAGGAGTCCATGAACTGCTCCGGCAGGGGAAGACCGCCCCCGTCTGGACTTCGCCGTCGCCAGGGGAGGAGTCGCCGCCCCCGCTCCCCCACACCTTGCTGTACTCCTGCTCGTCGTAGGCGGTCGGGGCGGTGACGTTGTCCTCGCCGTTGACGACTATGGGTGAGTTCAGGACCGACTCGGCCTCGTTGTGGGGGAAGCCCAGGGCGTGGCCGAGCTCGTGGCCGGCGGCGGCCAGCTTGGCGTTCTCCGTGGCGCCGTCCATGTGGGACGGGTCGAAGGTGATCTCGCCGTGGGAGAAGGTCTTCGCCATCGCGCCGCCGACGTAGCCGTCGGTGACGACGAGGTCGGTGTCGCTCGCGGACTCCGACGGGTGAGTCTCCACGCCGCCGAGCTCGTTCCACTCCGCCGCGGCGTCCTCGAAGTAGGAGGCGTAGGAGGTCTCGAGGACGTAGTCGATCTCGCGGTCCTCGTCCACGTTGTCCCAGCCGTTCGGGGGGACGCCGCTTCCGCCGCCCTCCCCGGCGGCGGCCGGGCTCGCAGCCGCCGCGGAGGCCTCAGGCGACGCGGCGGGCGACGCCGCGGCCGACTCGCCCGAGGGTGCCTCCGGAGGGCCTCTCGGCGAGGCCGCGGACGACCGGTCCGAAGGGGCGGGGCGCTGTTCTTCGGCCGCCGGCTTCGCGCCGGAGCCGTTCTCCTCGGCCGCCCGGTACTCCTCGGCCTGCGCGAGGACCTCGTTGGCGTAGTCGGCATTGGCGTCGGCGCACGCGCCGTAGTAGCTGCAGAGGGCCCCGTGGTAGTCCTCGGGCGCCCCCAGGTTCGTGAAGTAGCTGGCGGCCGAGAAGATGGCGTCCTCGTACTGGCAGGGATCCGCTTTCCCGTCCCCGTTGCCATCCAGCCCTTCGCTTGCCCACGTCTCGGGCATAAACTGCATGGGCCCCTGCGCGCCGACGGAGGAGTTGATGCAGGTGTACTCCTTGCCGCCTTCGCCGTGGTCCGTCTCCTGCTTGCCGACGGCCGCGAGGAAGGCCCAGTCCAGGCCGTACTCCTCCGCGGCGGCGCGGTAGACCTCCAGGTAGTTGGCCGGGATGTCGGCCAACGCTTCTTTAGAAGGCTCCTGGCTCTCGTAAGTGGAGGTCCCGGGACCCGAGGTCTCGGTGTCCGTGACGGGACACTGCGCCGCTAGGACCGCCTGCAGCGAGGCGACCACCGCCACGACGACGATGGCGATGGCGATGGTGAGACCCGCCAGAATGGCGAGCAGGAGGGTACGCGCCTTGCGGTTGCGCAGTACCGCTATCGCCACGCCGGCGGGGTGCATCTAGTTGCGGACCTCCGTGGAACCGATTCCGGCCGGGCGCCGGTGCGACCGACCCCGCGGGTGAAGACGATCGCCGCGGCCAGGGAGGCCGCGACGAGGCCGAGGGCGAGGGCGAGCGCCGGGCGGGCGTCGCGGGCCGCCGCCGAATCGGGGGGATCGACGCGCCGTGTTATGGGCGGTATGGCAGAGTCTCCGGCCTTGGCCCCGGCCTCAGCGCGGGACTTTGAGAGCGGCGTCTTGCGGGAGACAAGCTCCACGGAGATCGCGCCCGCGGTCCCGCGCCTCGACGCGGCGGGCGCCGCGGCGGCACCCGGGTCGTCCGGTCCGGACGGTCCCGGAGAAGAGGCCTGCTCCTCCCACAGGCCGGCGCCGTCCGCGCGGGCGGCGTTCTCGGCCTGCTTCAGGCACCCGGCGTAGTCGGTGTTCGGCTCCGCCGTGGCGGCGCGGGCGTAGCCCGCCTCGACGAGTGTCCGGTTGTAGAGGACGGGGCCGTCGACCCCGGGGGTGTCCACCAGCTCCTGCGCGGTCTTGGGCTTGGGGCTCTGTCCGGCGTTCTCCGTCCACACGTAGGCGAAGGTCTGGCCGTTCTCGTCGGTCTTCTGCTCGTCGTACTCCAGCTGGAGCTTCCGCCCCGCCCCGCCGAGGGCCTCCCTGGCGAACGCGGCGGCCTCCTCGGCGCCGGGCTCGTCCTCGCCGCCTTCCGCCCCCGCGCCGGCCAGGTCGGGCGCCTCGGCCCCGATGAGCCGGATGGTGTACGCGTTGCCGTCGGAGCCCTTCACCTGGAGCGTGTCGGCGTCCAGGACCTGCGAGAGCGTCACGTCGGATATCGGGCCGCTGGGACCGGTCGGGCACTTGGCCGTTCCCCCGGGAGGTAGGTTTGTGGTGCCCTCGGAGGTGGTCGTGTCCTCGAGGACGGTCGTCTCCTCGGAGACCGTGGGCTCCTGCGGCTCTTCCTCGCCGCTGTTGCCGCCGCCGTTGCCCTGGTCTGTTTCGTACTGGTCGGTCCCGCCGCCCTCGTTGCCGTCGTCGGTCCCGCCGTCCTCGTCGGTCTGGGTCTCCCCCTGGATCTGCGTCTGCTCTATGATGGTGGTCTGCTCGTTGGTCCCGCCCTCCCTGACGGTCGATTCCTGCTGGGAGTCCCCGTCGGGGCGCTTTACGTGGCAGAAGGGGAAACACTTCTCGAAGCGGACTATGTCGTGGCCGCCGCCTTTGTCGTTGAGCGGCCAGCCTTCCGGGATGTCCACGATCACGCCGAGGGCGTTGCCGGACCCTGCGCCGCCGGAGTTCCCGCCTCCGCCGGGGCGCCCGCCGTCCTGCTCCTCCTGCTGGCGGTCCGATGCCCCCTCGGCGAACGCCTGGGCGGGATGGACGATCAGCAGGGCCGCGCAGGCGAGAAGAGCCGCCATGAACAGCGCCAGCTCCGCCGACGTCCGCGACGACGTGGCGGACGCGCCGCGTCGCCCCTGTGGTGTGCGGTTTGTGTTGCCCACTATTCTCCTCCGTTCTCGTTGTGGTTGGCCTTGTCGTCGTCGCGATCCGGGCGGCCCTCCCCGACCGAAGGCGAGACCGGGGGGAGGTCGGGCGTGCGGGGGTCGGGGGGTCTCAGTTCGACGCCGGGGTCCGTTATTGGCGGCTCGGCGGAGGAAGCCGACGGCCGATGGCCGTTGTTTTCGCGCGAGCCGCCGGAGGACCCTTTCTCGTCCTCCTTGCGCTCCGCGTCGGGCCGGGAACTCCCCGACGAGCTCTGATCGGCGTTCTCGTCGCGTTGCGATGGCGTGGGCTCGCGGGAGCCGCTTGCCGACCCACCTTCGCCCCGATCCGCACCGCCGGTTTCCGGCCGGGGTGCGCCGCCCTGGTCGTGTTCCTCGCGGGTGGTGCGCGTCGGAGGCGTGGTGGCGGGGTCGGGGCTCTGGGGATCGGCCGGTGGGTCGTCCGAGGTCGGCTCATCCGGCGGAGCGGGGGGCTCCGATTCCTCCGGGCCTTGCTCCGGCACTTCCGAGTCCCTCGGGAGCGTCCCTCCCTCCGTGGTGGGCGGTGGTGTCGGATCCCCTGCCGGCGGCTCGCTGGTCGGCGGGCTTTCGCCGGGAGGCACGTTGGCGGGAGGCTCGCCCGTGGGTCCTTCCCCGCGCGGCGGCGTCTGCGGCTCGGTCTGCTCGGGTGGGGTTTGCTCGGGCGTGTCCCCGGGGGGAACGTCCTCGCCGCCGGTCCCGCCGGTGTTTTCGGTAGGCGCGTCGTTCTGGGCGGCCTCCTCTGTTTTGCGGCCGGCCTCCTCGACGGCGTCGCGCGCCCGCTCTCTCGCCCGCTCCCTCTCCTCGCGGGCCTCGGGGGCGCCGGCGGCGAGCTGGCGGGCCATCTCGACGGCCGTGTTCGCCTCGTTGAGGGAGCGGAGGAGGTCCTTCTCCCGGGCGGTGGCGCCTCCGCCGGAGACGTCCCCCTCCTCGATAACGCCGCTCCCGCGGACCTGGGCCAGGATCTCGTCGAGCCGGCCCTTGAGTTCCTCCTCGACGTCGTCGGGCATCGGCGGCTCTTGCGTCCCTCCTTGCCCGGGGCTGTCCGCCTGCCCGGGGTCTTCGGGACGCTGCCCGTCGTCGTCGTCCGTGGAGGGCTGATCCGCCTCCTCCGGGAGCGGCGGTTCGTCCTCGGACGGCTCGGGGGGCTGATCCTGGGTCGGCGACGTCCCGCCGACCGGCGGGATCTCGTCTCCGAGGTCGGCGTCGTACTGGTCGGCCGTGGGGCCGCCGTCTTCCTCGGCCGGGGGCGGCGCGTCCGGGCCCGATTGCTCGTCGCCCGGCTGCTCGTCTTGCTGCTCCGGTGGCGGGTTCACCGCCGGGCCGTCGTCCTCTCCATGACCCACCGGGGGGGTCGTGACCGGCGGCTCGCCGGTCTCCGCGTCGGGCTGACCGGGCGGCGTACCGTCTTCGCTGGCGTACTGGTCGTCCGTGGCGCCTTCGTCCTCATCGGGCATCGGCGGGGCGGGCGGCTCCTCCGGGACCTCCGTCGAGGTCTGCGGGGGGACCTCCCCGGAGGTGTCTTGCGGCCCTTCCTCCGCGGTTTGCTCCGTCTCGGGCGGAGACTCTCCGGGGGCTAGGTCCTCCTCCGCGGCGGGCGGCTCCTCGGACTCGCTCTCCGGGACGAGCTCCGGCGTCGGTATGACGTCGCCCGTGGGGCCCGGCCTTGCGGAGGGCGGCAGCGGCTCCTCGTAGCCGCCCCGCCGGAGGGGTCGGGCGAGGGGACGCGCTGGACGTGGGCGAGGCCGTCGTCGAGAACGACTCGGTGGCTCCAGGCTCTTCCGTCGGCGCCGGAGAGGAGACCGGCGGAGGTCCCTCGAGATCCTCGAAGGTTACTGGGGCGAGTCCGGAGACGATCCCCCGCCCGGCTGCTCCACCTGCGCGAACTCCTGCGGGGCGGCGTCGGGCTGGTTTACGTCCTCGAAGGTCAACGGGGGTTCCGAGTTCCCTTCCCCGGAAGCGTAGATCGGCCCCTCGCCGGCCGGCTGGCGCTCCAGCAGTTCCGGCCGCGGCACGGGGTGCTCCCTGGCGACGCGCCCGGCCTCGCGCGCCTCCGCGGCGCTCACGTAGGGGGAGTGCAGGGTGTCCGAGGGGTCGGTGTCGGCCAGGGCGCGCTCCGGCAGCGCCGCCGACCACGCCAAAGACGACGCGCAGGCGAAGACGCTCGCCAGGTACATGGCCCGGCGCATGCCGCGACCGCACAGCGCCAGCAGAAGCTCCCTGGCGAGAACGAACCCGCTCCCCGCCTCCCTGGTCCTGGCCGAGCCCCGGGATGTGCCGCCGCCTCTCACCCACTCCCTGCCCGCGGGACGTCCTACCCTGGCGTCGGTCCGGGTCACAGTTGGCCTCCCAATCTCAGGTCCTCGGGTCTCTCCTCGGGCGTCTGCCAGCCCACCAGGAGCGGTATGGGCACGTCCTTGTCGGCCTCGTAGCGCACCTTGAACTGGAAGGAGCCGCTCTCCCCGGGGACCTGCTCCGTGTAGGTGCGGATAACCTCGCGCCCGCCGGCGCCCCCCGTCCTGTGGTCGGAGTAGTCGCCCTCGGCGATCAGCTCCCCGGAGTCGGCGGTGATGGCGTAGGTGCCGTTCGCCCGCTGGGTGGCGCCCTCCCCGGAGAGTCCCGTGAAGAGGTCGAAGGTGGCGTGCAGGTCGGGCACGCCCGAGCCTTCCACGGCGAAGACGGTTGTGGATTTCTGCCCGGGGTTGTCCGAGCCCGAGTCCATGGTGTAGCCGGGGCCCACCTCCGCCGCGGTCGGGCCGGAGAGGCGGAGCACCTCGACGGCCGCCGTCGCCGCGCTGCCGGCTTCGCCCCCCTCGGGCGCCTCCTGCTTGCTCACCTGCTCGACGCGGCCGGTCCATTCCAGGTCGCCGCCGGCGGTGAGCACGACCGTCCCGTCGTCCTTCTCCGCGAACTGGAACGAGAGCCCGGAGTCGTAGAGCGGGGCGCGCTCGGGGCCCGAGCCGGAGGTAGTCCGGGCCGCGTCCCCCCCGGAGGGCGATCCCTCGTTGGAGGCGACCTCGCCGCCCCCGCCGAGGTTCGGGAGGCCGACCGTGGCGACGACGAACGTCAGCATGCACAGGGCACCGAGCGGCAGGGCGATAACCTTCCAGTGGTCTATGAGCCACACGAGCGGGCCGCCGCGGGCGAGCCCCTCGCGCGCCGCCTCCTCTTCCTGCTCGTCCTCGTACGCCTCGGCGGTGTACGGGTCCCTGTCGCCACGCCTGATCTGTTCGGCGATCCGGTTCATGCGCGTGTTCGGGTCCATCGTCCCGCCGGGCGCGACGTCGGCGTCCTCTTGGTCCCGGGATGCGCCGGGACGGGACGCCCGCGCCGCGTTCTCTCCGCCGGGCGGGGTCTGCTGCGCCTGCTCCCGGGCCACGCGACCCTCGGAGAGAGGACCGCCGCCGGACGAGCCCCCCATAAAGCGCCGCCAACGGCTCTCGTCGGGGGACGGGGAGAGGACCGGATCCTCCCGCCGGTCCTCGGGTCCGTCATTGCCGCCGGCGCTGGCAGCGACGTCGTGAGGTTCGCCGGATTGCTGGTCGGCGGCAGGGTCGTCGGGGGCACGCCCGCGCTGCTCGTAGGGAGGGTCCGAGATCACCGGCTCCGGAGAGGGCTCCGGGCGAGGGTGCTCCGCGGGGGCCACGGCGGCGGGGTGATGGTTGGTCTCCGCTTCGGGGTCTACCGTCTGCTCGGCGGGAGCGTCTGAGCGGCGGGCGAAGTCACCCCCGCGCAGCCAGCCGGTGGTCCCGCCCGGACCCCTGGCGGGGGCCGCGTCGTCGGACGCCTTCTCTGTGGTCTGTTGCCGGGCCTGCGGCTGCCATTCGCGGGCCATGCTCAGCCTCCTCCCCCGCCGCGCGCGGCGAAGCCGCCGGAGATGAGGGGCTCGTCGGCCGCCGGGGAACCCTCGGGGAGCGCGGGCGGGGCTTCGCGGCGACGGCGGGCGCGCTCGGCGATCTCCCTGGCGAGGGCGGTGAACGACTTGGCGGCGTAGGGGTCGCGCATGGGCGCGAAGTCGCCGTCGTCGTAGGAACCCGCGAGCGCCCTATTGGAGGCGGCCGGCAACGTGAAGACGCCGCGGGTGGCGGTCAGGTCCTTGGGCAGCGTGGGACGGCCCATCGGCGCGATCAGGGTCGCGTTGGTCCCCCGCTGGGCCTCCGCGTCCGAGACGCCGGCCGCTATCGCGTCGGGGCGGGTGCCGGTCGCCACCACCCCGTCGGCGGCGAGCAACCACTCCCGCGCGTAGGCGGTGCGTCGACCGTGCTCCCCGACCACGACGACGGCGAGGTCCACCTCCTCCCTGACGTGGCGGATAAGCGCCGCCGTCAGGGAGGACGGGTCGGGAGCGCCGTTGGAGGCGCCCGCCCGCCCGAGTAGCGCGCTCGCGGCGTCGGGGTGGACGAGCGCCTTCAAACCGGATTCGGGCTCGCGGATAAGGCAGTCGTCGAGCGTCGGGGCCGGCCCGGTGCCGTTACCGTTGTCGGCCCCGCGGCCGAGGAGGGCGCGGGCAAGGTCGTCCAACCCGCCGTCGGGGACGCCGGAGAAGAGCTTGGCCGTCAGGGCGCCGTCGGCGTCCACCAGGACCACGCGCGCCCCGGAGGGGTGGTTCCCGTTGTCCGAAGGGCTTTGCCCGGCCATCGCCAGGACGCCGGCGAGGTTGAAGGCGATCACGGGGCCCGCGTCCGAGGCGCCCGCGACGGCGAAGACGGCGCCTGGGGCGGACGGGGCCGCGACGACCGGCAGGTCTGTGGCGCCGACCTCCTCCTGCTGGTTGGCCGCCCCTCCGGTCTGGTGCTCATGCGCGTGGGCCGGCGGCGGGTCCGAGTGCGGCCGTGCGGTGGCGGGGTCCTCCGCGGGGGCTTCGCGCCGGGCGTCCGGCGGCGGCGGGGGAGCGTGTTCGGCTTCGTCGCGGCGCTGCTCGGCGAGTTGGGTCTTGAGGTCCTGCTGCAGCGCGTGCCCCTCGGTGCTGTGTACAAGCGCGGCGGCCGGCTCCCGGTCGGAGGCGCCGGGGGCGAGCGCGAGCACCGGGGCGGACGAGGACTCGGCCTCCTCCAGGGCCCGCGCCTCCTGCGCGCGGTATTGCTTTTCGAGCTCGGGGTCGGTGTTGAAGAGGCGCTTCTCCCAATCGCTGGCGATCATGGTTATTGGGATCTGGCGGTCCTCCTCGACGCACAGGAGCGCCTCCCCCTTGTGGAAGGTGGTGACCATGCGTTTCTGCTCGGGCGAGAGGTCTATGTACTGGCTTATGGCGTCCACGGTCTTGCGGTTCTGGCCGAGGAGCATCTTGCACGCGGAAAGTCGGATGATCGTCTCGGACTTCTCCGAGGAGGTGAACTCCAGTATGTCCTGGGTGATCCCGACCATAGAGGTGTTGCGCACGCGGCCGACGCGCCACAGCTCGTTCATCAGGTCCACGGCGAGCTGGAACTTCAGCAGCGACCACTGCTCGTCGACGTAGCAGGTGATGGCCTCCTCCCGGTCGGAGACCCGGCCGGAGATAAAGTCCAGGATGGAGTACATGATCGGGGCGCGGCCCTTGCCCTCGTTGGCCGCCGAGATCTGCAGCACCAGGTACTTCGAGTCCAGATCCACGTTCGTCTGGCCGTCGTAGATGGTGCGCATGGAGCCGAACTCCCACTGGTACAGGTCGTCGCGCAGCGCCTGAAGCTCGGGGTCGGTCTTCGCCGCCTCGGCGAGGTGGTCGAAGAAGCTCGGAATCTCGCTGCCGCCCTCCGGGGTGACCATCGTCGGCGGGGTTAGGTTGTGGGTGGCCGGGTCGCGCGTTATGCCGGCCGCGGCGTAGGTCTCGACGAAGATGCGCTCGAGCTTGCCCTGGAGGCGGGCCGAAAGGTTCGTCTCCAGCCCCTCGTCCTTGGCCGCCATAAGGTTGGCGAGGCCCACGAGCTTCTGCACCTTGCCGTCGAACGCGCCGGCGCGCGCCCGGGCAGTGGCGGTCTCCTCGTCCTCCTCGATGTCGGCGCCAGCGAGCACGGAGAGGTTCATGTAGTCGTCGCGCAGCTCGAGCGGGTTTATCTTGTGGGGGCTCCCCAGGCCGAGCACGACGTACTCGCCGCCCATGGCGTGGGCGACCTTGTCGTAGCCGGTGTTGCCCTCCGGGTCTATGAGGATCACGCTCTCGCCGCGGAGCCTCTTTCGCGACGACATGAGCTTCACCCCGAACGACTTGCCCATCCCGGACTTGCCGAAGATAATCATGTGCTGGTTGTTGAGGACCTTGTGGTCCACGATCGCGAGCGAACGGCTGTTCTTGTCGAGGCCGTAGAGGGTGCCGTTCTCGTGCTCGAGGCGGAAGGAGCCGAAGGTGAACAGGCAAGAGAGGGGCTTGGTCAGGATCCCACGGGTGCAGTGGCGCTTGGTGAGGTGGTTGGCGCCGAAGAGCTGGCCCGTGATGTAGCCCTCGAACATCTCTTCGCGGGCCAGCTTGGCCCTCGCGAGCGCCCCCTTGAGCGCGGTGCGCGTCTTCTCGACCAGGGCCTTCAGGTCCTTCAGCGAGTCCGCCTCGCAGTGGACGACGATGGCGAGCTCGAAGAAGCTCTCCTCGTCGCGCATAATCTTGTCGTAGGCGTCTTGCGCCGAGTCCTGCGCCCGCTCGCGGCTGGACGCGTCGCGCACGTTTCCCCGCCCCGTCACCGCCTCGGCCGCGATTAGCTGGCTGATCTTCCTACTAAGCAGACGCTCGGCCTTGTCCTTGTCCAGGGGCCGGATGAACTTGGAGATCTTGACCTTCCCCTGGAGGCTCAGGAAGCGGTCGAGGACGCCGAAGTGGACGCGGTCGGGCAGCTCGCTGACGAACAGCGTGGCGTGGTAGGTGTCGTTGACCTTCACGTAGGTGTCCTGGATTTGGACGGCCTCCGGCGCTATCCGGTCGGCGATCGTCAGCTCACCCATCCCCACCACGGGGGGCGCCGCCTTGCGGTTGGCCTCCACGCGGGCGAGCACCTGGTCGAGCCGGTGGTCGGTGAGCTCGCCGTAGCCGTCGGCGACCTCCAGGGTGACGGGCGAGTAGAGCTGCGCGTCGAACTCCTGCGGGGCGGGCTTGGAGGCGCCGGCTGAGTGGATCAGGTCTCCCCCGCCCGCCTCCTCGCGCATGACGTTGAGCATCTCGGTGCCCTCCAGCACGGTGAGCCTGATCCCGAGGGGCTCGTAGCCGGCCTGAATGACGGCGCAGCGCTCCGTGAGGATCGCGTACGCCTTCTCCGCCTCCCGCTGGTGCGCGACGGCCTCGCGGGCCGACGGACCGCGAAAATAAGGGAAAAAGCGTCCCAGGGGTCCGGCGAAGAGCCGCCAGAAGACGCTCTTGAGCTCCTCCAGAAACTCCAGGGACTCGGCGAGCGTCGAGGTCGGCTTGTGCGGGAGGACTATGTAGGCGACCCGGTCGTAGACGTTGTGCTTGGAGGCCATCTCCTCCAGCCAAGCGAGGTGCTCGGAGCCGTAGGTTATGAACCGCTCCTCGGCCCTGGTGAGCGCGCTGGCGCCGGCGTCGGCGGACGCGGTCGGGCCGCCGGAGAGCGAGCCCGAGAGGATCTCGCGTTCGAGCAGCTCGCGAGTGCGTTCGGTGTACTCGCCCACGTTGCCGGGGCGGGAGCGCGAGACCTCCACGAAGGGGAAGTCGAGGCGGTTGTAGACGGCCTCGAGCTGGTCGTGGGTCCGCTGCTTGTCGTCGACGGAGGCCAGCGACAGCGAGATGGGGTCCACCTTGAGGATCATCGAGTACACCCCGGTCTTGCTCTTGAGCATGTCCCAGTAGACGTGCTCGGCCGGCATGTAGGCCTGGACGGAGTCCCGGAGCTCCTCGAGCGTCCGCGGATCGCGACCGCGCCAGACGAGGCTTCTCTCCTTGGCCTTGCCCACGGTGCGCTTGAAGAACCACCAGCCGAACTCCCGGCCGTCGGCTTTCACGAAGGCGCACAGGAAGGCGACGAGGGCCAGGGGCGCGAGTATGGCGACGGCCTGGCCCGTGGAGAGGGTGAACAGGTGGCGCAGGGCCATCTGGTAGAGGACCATCGGCGTGATGATGAAGGCGGCCAGGATGTAGACCTGGCGCATCTCGAAGGAGATCCCGGCGGCCCCAGTCACCTTGTGGGGCTCCGAGATGCTCTTTAGAATCGGGTAGCTCTCCAACCCCCCGCCCGAAGCGTACGTGCTGGTCAACTCTCGCCGGTTTTGCATCCTCCGATCATCCGTCCTTTCTGGGGTGTGCTAGGGGTGTCACTGTCCAAACTCGCATCGTCTCGTCGGTGTGGCCGCCCGGGGCGTGAGGTAGACGTCCCGGGCGGCCTCGGGATGGGCGCGCCGAAAACCCGTGGCCTCGGCCTCCGGGCCTACCCTCCTCCGCCGCCGCCGGCGAAGGACTGGATGAGGCTGATGATGGCCGGGACCGACAGGCCGACGAAGATGGCGACGATGATGGTCCCGATCCAGCGGACCGCGCCCTCGCGGCGCTGCGAGTTGGAGCCGGAGAACATCCACACGATCACGGCGATCAGGAGCGCCACGCCCCCGATGCTCACGACCAGGGTTGCGAGCCACGAGCTGAGCTGGGTTATGGCGTTGTTGATCTCGCTGCCGGTGCCGCCGCCCGCCTGCGCGAGCGCGGGATCGGCCGCGAGCACGCCGACGAGGACGGCCGCAAAGGCGGCCAGGATCGCGAGCGGCAGGTCCGCCCGGAAGCGCGAAAGCGCGGGACCGAGCGACGAACCGTTCACCAAATCGCGCGGGGGACCGGCCGCCTCGACGACCTGCGGCGGCGCGTCCGCGCCGCGGCGCGTCCGGCCATCGCAGCGGCGAGCACCGAACAGCGCGGCCTCCACGGGGTTGCGGGTTACGTTCAACAACACTTTCTCCTTCCCTTCGGGTTCTCCCTGCGTCCCAAGACCGGCGCCGCCCAAGGCGCCCGGATCCCGGCAGTTCATCGGCGGGCCTTCCGCCGTGCGGGCTTCGACCTGTGGTGCTTGCGGTAGGCCTCCGGGGGCCTCAGGTGCCTGCTGCGGGTCTTGACGGGCTTCTGGTCGGCGCCGTCGCGGACGCCCATCCACAGGCCCTCGCCGCGGCGCATGTACTTCAGTTCGTCGAAGCTCTTCGCGGGCTTCTCCTGCGTGCGCCGGCCGCGGGAGGTGACGGTCTCGGTGCCGAACGGGCCGTCGGCGATGCGCTCGTCCTCGACCTCCTGCTCCTCGCCCAGGGCGCGCTGCACCTTGCGGATGTCGCGCTCGGCGAGGCCGCCCAGGACCAGGACGTTGCGGCCGTTGGTGTCCAGGCTCCCCACCAGGACGTCTTGGAGCAGGGAGTAGCCCTGGTAGGCGACGGTGACGGCGACACCCAGCTTGCGCACGTTGGCGAGCCAGCCGGTGAAGGCGTCCACCTCCTCGCGGTGCCCCTTGCCGATGAGCGTGGGCAGCTCGTCGAGATAGACGCAGAGGGGGTCGGCGTCCTCCCGGCGCGTGAGGGTCGCGTCCTGGACGGTCTTCAGGGCCCAGTAGGCGATGGCCCGCGCGGGCTCGGTGTCGAGGGCGTCGACGGGGGCCTTGACCACCACGAGCTTGCCGAGCGTGTGGGAGGTCCCCCGGGAGGCGTCGGAGAGGCGGTGGGCGGCGGAGCGCATCTCGCCGTAGAGGTCGAGCTCGGGCTCGGAAACCCCGGGGCACATGCGCCGTCTCGCGGCGTCCTCGGAGAGGATGCGGTTCAGGAACATCTCCACGCCCGCGCAGTTCTGTTCGCGCTGGTACTCCGACCAGACCAGGAACCGCTGCTCGAACCAGGTCGCGGTGAAGTGGTCGAGCCAGGGGGCGTTGACGCGCACCCCGCCGGTGCGCCGGCCCTGCTCGTCCTCCACGTAGGTGACGTCGAGGACCCGGTCGAGCTGGGGGCGGTCGTAGAGGAGCCACCTCCAGAGCTCCACGTCGGCGTCGTCCTCGGAGCCGCCCATGTGGGCCGTCCAAGAGCGGGCAAGGGTGACGAACCGGCGCGTGACCTCCTCGGCCACGTTCTGGTAGTGGGGGTAGTGGGAGGCGACGGCGCGCACCGCCGACGCCGCCCGGTTGGCGACCTTCTGCGTGTTCTCGCCGGCGAGCAGGTTCAGCTTGAGGGAGGACTCGTCCGAGAAGTCGCACACGTGGGCGGTCGCCCCCATCGCGTCGGCGTACTCGATGGCCCGGTCGACGAGGTCGCCGTGGATCTGCACGATGGCGACTGAGCGGCCGGCCAGGAGGTCCTGGACGATCCAGGGCAGCAGCGCGTAGGTCTTGCCCGAGCCCGTGGGGCCGAGGCATTGCACGTGGGAGCAACGGTCCGCCCATCGAAGGGTGACGGGCATGGAGACGAAGCCGTCCACGCCCTTCTCGCGGCGGTCGGCGACCACGAGGTCGGAGGGAAGGGCGCGCAGCGCGAGGAGGGCATGGTAGGTCGCCGCGGGGACCCCCACAACGACGGCGGCCACGAGGGCGACGACGGTCGCGATAACCGCGACGACGGCGGCGACGACGAGCGGGTTGTCCACGGCCCCGAGGACCGTGTCCTTGAGGCGTCCGGCGGCCTCCAGCCAACCCGGCAGCTTGTCCGCGAGCTTCTCGCCAACCTCCCTGGAGCCGTCCCCTATCCCCTGAAACGCCAGGGCACCACCCAGGGCCGGCGCGGCGTCGAGTACGGGTAGGGGGAGATGCTTCACGCGCGTTCGTCCGACGTCTCGCAAGGGGGCGATCCCGCGCGCCCGAGCTCCTCGAGCGCGGCGCGGCCGGAGGAGGTCAGGCGCAGCGTCTCTTCCCGCTCGAAGATGAGGCAGCCGTCGTCGTTGAGGTTCATGACGTGGCCGGCGAGGCGTTCGGGGCCGAGCCCCGTGGCCGCGGCCAGCTCGCCGAGGCTGGAGCGGCCCCCGTCGCGTAGTGCGGTCAGGATGGAGAGCATGGCCTCCACCCCGTCGTGCGAAACGGGTGGCGCCGGGCGCGCCGCGGCTTCGAGGGCCGGGCGCGCCGTCGGCGGGTCGTCGAGGGCCCGGCCGGGGCGGGCGTAGGAGGCGCCGCCGGCGCCCGGCCGGGGCTGGGAGAGGGCTTCGCGGAGGATGGCTCGCAGCAGCTTTGCCGCCAGCGCGCGGCGGACGTTGCGCAGGTGCGCGGTCACCGGCGCGAGAAGCATTTGCCGTAGAGCGGAGGGGCGGGGTGTGTTAGGATCGGCGCTTACCAGCACGGGTTTGTCGGGCCTTTCCGGGTCCTATGGGCTCTTGTTGTGTTTGTCCCGGAGTGGGGGCCGCCCGACGGCTCGTCACAACCGTTTTTATCGGCGCGGCCCGCTCCGGATCGCCTTCAGCAACGCGGTCAGTCTCTCAAGGTCCCGAAGACGAGGCGTAGGTGAAGCTCCCGATTTATGTGGGGGTTAGTTCCTATTTTTTTGGGGGGCGCGGTTCCCAGGTAGCGGTCCGCGCCGGCGCCGCTAATGGCGGTGGAGAGTTTTGCGGCGCGGAGCGCCGCAGGCGGGAAGGGCCCGCGGTGCGGCGGGCCTAGTTCTCGAGGTCGATGATGCCGGCAGCGCGGGCCTTGGCGAGCGCGGCGAGGTTGTTGTCCACGCCCAGCTTGGCCCGGATCTTTATGGTGTGGTTGTCGTAAGTCTTGACGGAGATCCTCAGCCTCTTGGCTAGCGCCTCTCGACTGTAGCCCTGGTTCATGAGGTTCAAGACCTCGAGCTCCCTGGGGGTGAGGTCGAGCGCGCTGGGGCGGGCATACCCCGAGTGAGAGCGGGCGGCGCCGTTGCGGGTTCGCGCCGCTGCGGTGGCGGGGCGGTCCGCCGGCGGTTCGACCGTCGCCGCGGGCGCCTCTTCGTGGTAGATCTCCCCGAGCGCCTGGGCCAGGTGCTTGTGCGGGATGGTGAAGGCCTGGCTTGGGCGGACGCGCATGAGGGTCATGGCGCCTACGCCGGGCCCCGAGTCTACGCCCGGCGACTCCAGCGGCACGCAGAGGAGGCTCGTCGGGTTGAGCGAGCGCAAGGCCCGCAGGTCGTCGGGCGTAGAGCTGGCGCAGACAAGGTCCGCGTCCGAGACCTCCGGGAGAAGGCGGGCGGTGCCGGTGCGCGCGACGACCTGCGGATCGTGGGGCGCGTGGTGGCGGTCGGGGGGGGTCGCCAGCGCCTCCCGGATCGGCCGGGCGTCGGGGACGAGGTGGCTGGTCTCCACGGCGACCCTGCGAAACCCGCCGGGGCCCTCGGCGAGGTCCACCAGGCACACGTCGGCGAGGACCGGCACGACGGAGCGGGCGAGGACGGCGGCGGCGCGTCGGGGGTCCTCGGTCTCGTGCAACTCGCGCCGGATGCGGTTGTGGAGGTCGATCATGTCCACCAGCTCGCGTTCCGTTTTGGACGCCAGGCGTTGCACCTCAGCGGCGGCCATCAAGGTACAGAGCATCGCCACGTGGCGCTCCCCCTCATCGTCCAGGCCCTCCCGGGCTTCGTCGTTGATGTATTCGAGGATGCGGGCACGCAGCACGGTGGGATCGGGCAGGGAAGCGATGATCGAGTTGATCTCCAGCAGTTGCGCGTGACGTCTGCCGGCGGGGCCGGAGAGAGAACGCGTGCCCCCCTCGGCCACGCCGGCCCTGTCCTGAGAGCGAGCCTCGGAGAGGCCCCTTCCCCCATTCGACGCGTCAGAGTGCGAAGAGATCAAGAGCGGCACCCCCTTCCGGCAGCGCGACGCCGGGGTTAGGGGCTCCTGTGGTCCGGGGGGTCCTCAAGCCACTCTTCGAGAGGCACGCCCATCGCCCGGCTGATCGCGACGACCTTCCCAAAGCCCGGCTCGTTGATGCGGCCAGACTTGAGGTGCCCGACCCACTGGCGGGAGACGTAGCCGCCGGTGGCCCGCTCCAGGCTCTTGCCGCCCCACTTCTTACCGTCGTCGCGCCTGTAGCGCTCCAACAACCGCCGGAACGTTCGTCCCCAGTCTTGCTCTCTCCCGTATGGCCGCACAGGGCAGGATTAACCATGCTTGCAGCACCTCTTGGTAGATAGCTAACATATGGGCATATAGTGCTCATAAATGAGCATTCCAAGGTAAAAAGCAGGTGCGCCGCTTGGCCGCGAACACACGGGGGCGCCGCCGCACATCGATGACGATTCGGTGCTGATGAAGCGCCTAGAGGGCGGACAGGGTTCGTATCTTGCGCGGCGCAGTTCATGCTTGTTTGCCTCAGCTCCCCCTCGGTTGCGTCAGCTTCGGGGTCCGAGGATACCGAACCTTCTACGGACCTGCAATAGAGAATACACCGACATAGATCGGATTGTAAAATGAATTTTAGAGCGTCCCGCTCTACGGACGGGGGCGGCACGGCAGGTTCAGGGCGCGTTCGACGGTCGGGTCGATGGCATAGCGCTTCTCCCGGTTGAGGACGTACGCGGCGTTGAGGACGCCGGCGGCAAGCTGGATTTTGGCGGGTTCGTCGGAAACGTCGGCGGGATCATCGAGGAGGAGGAGGGCCGGTCCAAGAGCGTTGCCCTCCGGCTCCGCGTCGAGGGCGGCGAACTCGCTGGAGTCCTGGGGGAGCCGTTCCAGCAGGGAAGAGCGCAGTTCCTCCAGCGAGGCGAGCATGGAGGGAGTGTAGGTGGTTTTCAGGCGCGGCAGGCTGGCTATCTGGATCAGCTTGATAGCCTCCTGCTCGTCCGGTCTGGTGAGGCCGAAATCCTGGCTGGCGGAGTGGAGGCGGTCCGTCAGGAGCTTCCACTGGGGGAGGCGTCGGTAAAGGGATGCCAGTTCTGCTTTGAGGTGGCGCATGCGCCGGAGGTAGTTCATGTAATCCTGGATGTTGCGCTCGATGGGGCTGATGCGGTAGGAGACGAGCCCCGCGGCGAGCCACACGAGCCCCATGAGGACGAAGAGCGCGCTCTCGGAGACGACGTAGAGGGGGACCCAAAAGTCGCGGACTGGCGGCGGGGCCAGCGCGTGGATGGTTGCCCAGGAGAGCTGGACGGTGCAGGCGAGGGCCCAAAGGAGGCTCCCCAACGCGAGGAGCGTCTGCCGGCGGGCGGAGCGCGCCACGGTTTTCTGGCGGGAGGCTTCCCAGAAGACGAAGGCGAAGACGAAGCAGTAGAAGATCCCCGGCAGGAGTATCACCATCCTGTAGAGGACCGACCAGTCGTTGAGCTGGGTGTGGAGCCCGGTCATGGGAAAGGGGTGGAGGAGGCCGACGCAGAGGGCGACGAGCCAGCAGAGGGTGTAAACGGGGACGGTGGAGAAGAGGACGGACGACAGCAGGGGCCGCTCGAAGACGTTGGGGTACTCGCGCCGGAGGTAGACCACGGCGAGGTATGAGAAGCCGCCCATCGTGGCGAGCTCCTCGATCATGTGAGCGGCGGGCTCGAAGGGGTAGAAGCGCTCGGAGCCCGGGAAGGTGTCTAGCACCCATTGCTCCACGAAGCCCGTCCCCGAGAGCTTGAAGACCGCCATGCCGAGGAAAAAGGCGAGGTGGACGTAGGCCAACACCCGGATCCAGTACGACGCCCACAACGAAGGGCGGGCGCGGGTGATGACGTAGAGGGCCAGGAAGACGAACAGGCCGACGCCGCCGTGGACTATCTGGTTGGGCGGGTACTCGCTCGCGTTGAGCAGGGCGAGCGTGCCGGGGACCGTGAGGCTCACCGCCTCGCGCCTACAGTCCTATCACGCGCTCTTCGCGCAGGTAGACCTGCCGGCCGAGAGCGGAGATGGCGCGCAGGTGCTCGACCCAGGCGTCCGCGTCCTCTTCGCACCACCGGATCATCTCCTGGCGCAGGGCGGGGTCTGTCTCGCAGCGGGAGAGGTCGAACGGCGGCGTCCTCCGGCACAGGGACCGCGGCGGGTGCCAGAAAACCCTGTGATGGGGTGGGGTTCCCTCCAGCCAATACGGGACCGGGTGGGCGGCCATGAGGTGCGCGAGTTCGTGGTAGTGGGCCTCCTTGCGGTCGGCCTCGTTCAGGGTCGCGGCTATCTTGATCGAGAGGGAGTCGGCGCCCGGATGGTAGACGAGCTCGGCGTGGATCGCCTCGCGCCGAACCATCCTGCGCACGATCGCCGAGCGGTCGTCCGGTATGAGGTCGTAGCCGACGGGACGGCCGAAGTAGTCCTCCAGCGCACCGTGCAGGTCGAACTCCGTAAACCGCATGTGGTCGAAGCCCTCCGATGCGGCGTCGAGGTTGCGCAGCGCCTCCAGGACCAGCGCGTGGTCGAGCTCGCGATCGACCTCCCGGGACAGGCGCGCCCTGATCGGCCGGAGCACGACACGGCCTAGTACCGAGATCGGCCCCCCTGCATGCTCATGCTTGCGGTCCGGCATCGCCAACGTTCGATCCCCCTCCGGTCGTGCGGCGGCGTTGCAACTCTTCGAGAACGGTCATTATCAGGCTCTTGTCTTCGTCCGGCAAGGCGTGGCTCTTGTGCAGGATGGCGAGGCTCTCCTTGTCGCGCAGCGCCCGCAACGTGTCCGGGCCGAGGAGTTCGGTCTGGCCCGCGCGCTCGTCCCAGTAGGAGAAGTCCACGTCGAAGACGTCGCACAGGGCGAGCAGCATCTCGCGCGAAGGGTCCGGCAGCTCGCTCGAGCGCAGGCGGCCGAGGTCCTCCTCGCTCAGGCGGCCGAGGCTCTGCTTCGCCACCTCCGCGTCGGTGAAAGGCTTCCCCGTCTTGTCGTTCGGGATGGCCTCGAAGAGGTAGTTGAGCCTCGCGGAGATGGAATCCTCCTTGGGCACCCCGAGCTCCTCGCGCCCGGCACGGGCCTCGATCTCTGCCGGCTGGAACCAGTCCAGAAAGGGGAAGCCCATCACCTCGGAGATCCTGCGCAGCTTGTTGAGCCCGGGCTCCTCGATGCGCCCCTTGCTCAGGGCCGTCACGTAGGACCCGTTGACGTAGCCGTTGGTGGCCCGGTCGAAGTCCACGCCGCGCCACCTGCGTCCGTCGGCGCGCGGGTAGCGTTGGAGGAACGTCTCGAACTTGCGGGCCCAGCTCTCCCCCGGGCTTGCCATCGCGAAGCCTCCTCTGTAGTGAGGACTAGAATTTTCACACAGAAGCGTAAAAAATAAAGGCGATCTCAGCTTACTGCAAGGCTGACGGGGGTACGCCCTCGGGGAGAAAACGCGACGGTCGGGGAGGGCCAGGGTTGCGCATCGCGTTGGTAACGGGCGGCTCGCGGGGCGACGCGCAGCCGTATATCGCCCTCGGAGCTGAGCTGCGCCGACGAGGCCACGAGGTCGTCGCGGTGACGTACGCCCCGTACGAGGGCATGGCCGAAGACGCCGGCCTTCGGTTCGTGAGGGTGAGCGGCGACGCGGTACGGATAGTGGAGGAGCTTACCGAGGCCGGCGGCAACGTCCGCCGCTACGCCCGACGCTTCCGGCAGGTCACGGAGCCGCACCTGCAGAAGAACTTCGAGGAGATCCTGGAGGGGTGCCGAGAGGCGGACGCCGTGGTGTACGCCTCCGTGGCCGTGCTCGGGTATTTCGCCGCGAGGGAGTTGGATGTCCCGGCCTTCATGGCGGAGATGCAGCCCGTGTTCGAGCCGACGACCAAGTTCCCTAGCGCGATCGTCCCGGAAGGGCCGCGGGGACTGCGGACGGCGTACAACTGGCTGAGCTACGCCGTCGTGCGCCAGGTCTACTGGCGGACGTTCCGGCCGATGCTGGCGAACATCGGGGACGTGGACCTGGGGGCGATACCTCGCTTGCGCGGTCCGTGGCCGTACCTAAGGAGAACGGGCGCCCCCGTGCTTTGCGCCTGGAGCCCGCGCGTGTTGCCGAGGCCCGCGGGTTGGGACGACCGCTTTCGCGTCACGGGGTACTGGTTTTTCGACCGCCCTTCCACGTGGACGCCACCGGCGGAGCTCGAGGAGTTCTTGGGCGGGGGTGCGCCGACCATCGCGGTCGGCTTCAGCAGCGTCCGGTCGGACGCCAAGATACGAGCGGATCTAGACCGGATCCTCCGGGCGGCCGACGCGAACGGGGTCAAGGTGGTCTTCGTCGGGGGGTGGAGCGGGATCCCCGGCTCGGACCTGCCAGCGGGCGCCCTTGCGGTGGAGGAGGCGCCGCACGACTGGCTGTTCCCGCGGGTGAGCGCCGCGATCCACCACGGTGGGGCCGGGACCACCGCCGCTGCGCTGCGGGCCGGCGTCCCGTCTGTGGTCATGCCGTTCTCGGCGGACCAGGCGTTCTGGGGTCGGGCGCTGGTACGGGTAGGGGCGGGTATCCTCTACGCGGAGCACCGGGAGGGGCCAGGCGGCGAACTGGAGCGTGCGGTGGCCGCGGCGGTCGGAAATCGTCTGCAAGCCGGAGCGCAGGCCATCGGGGACGATCTGCGCGCCGAGCGCGGGACGGCCTTGGCCGCCGAGGTGATCGAGCGGAGCTGCGCACGCTGCTAGGAGGTTGAATGTGAGCGAGGAACACGCGGAAGAACGCATCGCCAGGAGTCCGGTCGTGGTGACGGGCTCCTCTTCCGGGATAGGCGCCGCGAGCGCGCGACTGTTGGCCGAGAACGGGCACAAGGTCTTCGCCGGCCGGCGCGACATCGCACGGGCCGGCGAGCCGGAAGGTGTGGGGGCGGGGAGCGTGATCCCCCTCGCGCTGGACGTCACGAACGACGAGAGCGTGGCCCGAGCGCTCGCGGTGGTCGAGGCCGGCATCGGACCCGCCGGACGCCTCTCGGGCGTCGTGAACAACGCCGGGATCACGGTCAATGGCCCCGCGGAGCTCGTCAGCATGGAGGATCTCCGGGAACAATTCGAGGTGAACCTGGTGGGGGCGGCCCGCGTCTCCCAGGCGTTCCTGCCGCTTCTCCGCCGATCGGGCGGCAGGATCGTGAACATCGGATCGCTGACCGCGCGCATGTCGTTCCCCTTCGCGGGGCCCTACTCCGCGTCGAAGGCCGCCCTCGCCGCCATGAGCCACGCCATGAGGAGGGAGCTCCGGCCGCACGGGGTCCACGTCGTCCTCCTGGAGCCCGGCAACATCCAAACCGGGATCTGGGACAAGCACATCCGGAGCGTCCAGTCCCTCCTAGACCGCGCGACGCCGGACGCGCGGCGGGCCTACGAGCACCACCTGAAGGCGGACGTGCGTATGGTGGGCAGGCTGAAGGCGGGAGGCACCGATCCCCGGGAGGTCGCAAGCGCGGTGCTAGAAGCCTTAAATTCGGAGAGGCCGAGGAGCCGCTACGCGGTCGGCCTGGACTCGAAGGCGCTTTCGGCCCTCCTGCGGGTCATGCCCTCCCCCATCTCGGACCGACTCATCGCCCGCTTCATGGGAGTACGATAGACAGCCTTCCGGTTTCTCGCGTAGATTTTAGAGATCGGTCGCATTATGAGATAGATTGTAGACACGAAGAGAGCCGTGCTATAGTGCGCGGCTAAGAAAAGATGGACGCATAGAAAAAGCGGCGGTGAGCCCCCGGTCCAATGAGAGCTCCCCCGACCGCCGCGCGGGGAAATATACCATACCCGCGCCGTTTCGGGGAACCGCCGCGCAGTGAGATTGGGAGGTCTCTTTGCTGGCGGTCTCGCCTATCCGCATGCCCTGCCCGGAATACCGACCCCATAGGGAACGGCCGCTTGTTGTCAAACCGAATACCGACCCTGTGGGGAAACGACAAGGCCTGTTGAGACATGCGGCCGGTCCGGCTGGCAACAAGAAAATGCGAATACCGACCCCATGGGGAAAGAATACCGACCACACGGGGAAAGGCAGTGACCGCGAAGCCGGAAAAACGGCCGTACGAATACGGTTTCGGGCGGTACGGTTGCCGTTGAGTACAAGATATCTGCGAACCGCGAGCTTTGACTGGCCGTCTCCAGCTAATACCGATCTTTCGGGGAACGAATACCGAGCCCGTGGGGAAACAATACCGACCCTGCGGGGTGAATTTTACCGACTCCTCGGGGAAAACTTACCGACCCCTGCGGGGGACTTTACCGAGCGCCGCGGGGGACTTTACCGACCTCTGGGGGAAATTCTGCGGACAAAACGCCTGCAAACACACGGTTTTGTATCTTTCCGATCCGTTTACATGATGTTCTGTTTGTGTTTAATGTTCTGTCTTGTTAACAGGGAGGGATTGGGTGGCTGAAGCGGGCAAAGCGCTGGCGCGTACGGATCGGGAGCGGGCACCGGATGTAGTCAACGTCGAGCTCAACCTCGAGGAACCTCCCCTGTTTGGCGGCCGGGTCAGTGTCGGCAAGAACGGATACCGGGAGTACATCCAGGAGTACAGGAAGGCCGATGGAAGCGTGGGCCAGCGCATGTGGCGATGGCGACCACCCGAAGAGTACGGCGAGCTCGACGTCTTCGACGGGGATGTGTACCTGGCGATGCACGCGCTGGCCAAGGAAAAGCTCGGAGGGATACCGGAGGACGGGAGGATACCGTTCACGCTCTACGAGGTCCTGAACATCCTGGGCCTAAAGGACAACGGGAAGAATTACCGTAGGGTCAGGGATTCGATACTCAAGATCAACAAGACGCTCATGGACGCGATCGACGCGTTCTACCGGGAGGACAAGAAGGCTTACGGCAGCGCGCACTTCATACCGTGGCGGGTCGAGTTCGAGGCAAACGAGGACCGCTACGGCCGGGCGACGGAGCGCCACAAGCTGAGGTTCGACGAGATCCTCGTCCGGAGCCTGTCGCACGGCCACATAAAGCAGCTCGATCTCAACTTCTGCCTATCCCTGACAAAGGGCTACGCGAAGAGCCTGTACAGGCGCATCGACTACAAGCGGGGCGATGGCCTGACGTGGAGCGAGGACATCATGGTCCTCAAGGACCACATAGGGATGCCCGCCAGCTACAAGCAGCCGTCGAAGGTAAAGGAGAAGCTCGAGCCCTCCCACAAGGAGATGAAAGACCGGGGTTTCCTCGCAGCCGTGGTCTACGAGGGCAACCGCGTCCACTACCGCGTGGCCGCGGAGTTCGTCGAGGCGAGAAGCTACCTCGACCGGTCATGGGGACCGGAGCAGAGTGGGGTCTACCGGGCGCTGCTGCGCAACGGGGTCTGGGCGAACGTGGCCCGGACGCTTATCCACGAGCAGGGCGCGGAGGCGTGCCGCTTCTACGTGGAGGCCCTCCCCTACCAGAAGAACGTGCGCAGCCCCGGTGCATGGCTCAAGAAGTACATCGGCGACCGCCTGCCGCTGCCGATCGAGCCCCCCCAGCGCAGGTTGCACGAGGCGGACGTCGCGCCTCTCGAACCGGCCAACGGGCGAGACGCCGGCGACGGCGGCGAGGACGAGCAGGTTACTTTCACCCCCCACGAGGGCGCGGCGCGGGTCTGGGAGCAAGTCCTCGAACGCGCCGCTGACCGCATCGACGTCTCCAGCCTGAGGGTGTGGTTCGAAAGCGTGACCGCTGTCGGACTGGAAGACGACACCCTGACCGTCGCGGTGCCCAACACCTTCGCCGAGGAGTACATTCGTACAAGGTTCAAGGACGTTCTCGACGAGGAGCTGCACGGCATCCTCTCCCCCACTTCGGAGATCGGTATCGTGGTCGGCACGGTCGAGAGGGAAACCTGAGCGCCCCCCCACCAGGAATCTTTGCCGTCGTCGGTCCATTTGGCGGCCCAAGGCCTTTCACCGGACCATTTATACATAATACATCTCTGCGAAATGACAGTCGGTGTTCCGCGTGACCTTTTCTACCCCACCTCGCCGCGTTCCGTCTTGGCGGTGTTCTGCCCGGCCATATCGTGGCTGCTGTGCGCGGGCGAAACTGCCCGCTGTGGTCCTACTGTTGATTCCTCAATGGTTATGGTTTTTTTGGCTGGCCTAGATTTTCTCTGCCTATCTGGCTTTTGCTTTGCCAGTTGTTGCGCTGCTTATCGAGTTGTCCCGCTAGCGCGTGCTGACTTCAATGTATTATCCGTAATTATAGTGCTGGAGTGTTTCAGCGCGGAGACGTTCTACCAAGCGCCCGACGACAAGAACGGCGGACGAAGTCGGAGTATGAAGGGTGGTCGGTCCTGATCGTCCGGACGACGGTGGCGCTAACTTTCGCGTACGGCGTGGCGGTGGACGCGGGGTCGGCCCTGGCGAGGGATCGAGGCAGGGCGTCCGGGACCGCAGGCGCGTGAGGACGGTGTTCGCCTGGCAGGCGTCGGTGATGCTGGCGATGCCCATTCGTAATCTGAGCCCCTTCCCCACGCCGAAAGTCGGCGGTTGGACCGGAGGGGTGTGTTGTATTATGCAGACACAGTGGAAGAGTCAGAGGGGGCGAAGCCGTGAGCGAAAGTCGCATGGACGGCGATACAACACCGACGGAGTCGGACGTTGAGGATACGATGAGCGCCTGGTCGTACCTCGGCACTTTCGATCCGCCGGGCGACGGGTGGACACACAGGACGTACAGCGACGGCCGCCTCATCATCCAGGCGCCCGGCGCGGTGGCCGCCCGCGGGATCGAGGAGGTTGCCCGGGTACACGAGGACATGCACGGGGAGGGCCGGGAGGCGTTGATGCTCGCGGTCTGCGAAACCCTGCCGCGAGGCCTGGCGGCCGGTCCCGAACCGTGGGCGCCGAACAACCCGGCCACGGAGAAGGGCCGGGAGGACCTACGGCGGGCGGGCTTCGAGGAGACGCACGACCCGGAGCTCGGAACGGTTTGGGTGCGGCCGGCGGACGGCAAGACCCTGAAGCCACGAAAAGCCCTCTTCGTGGTCCCCGTCGAGCTCGACCCGAGGGGTGGCGGGTACGAGTGAGGGCGCCCGAGGCCTTCGCGTACGCCTACTCGGGCCTGGAGGTTATTCTCGCGGATTTCGTCGCGGGCGGCATGCCCGAAGCGGACCTGCGCCGGGAGGCCGCCCGGTGGATGCGGGAAGACGCGCGCGGGAGCCTGGCAATGTGCAAGGCGGCGATCTTCGCCATGCGCCACGAGGCGGCGGCGGGCGGCCTGTCGGGGGACGCGGAGGCGGCGGGGGCGACGGTGCGCGCCCTGGGCGTGGTCGAGCGCACGCTGGACCCCCCAGAAGACCACTCCCCCACCGCGTCCGTTATCTCGCCCACGCCGGCGCGCGTGCCGGAGGCCCTCAGGAAGCGGGCGCCCGACGCGCGGGTCTTCCGGATGGGCAAGGCTCAGATCCTCGCCGAGCCGGACGGCGCGGCCGGCTGGCACGTCTCCGTCTCACACCCGGAGCGGTTTCCGTACGTCGAAGAGCTGATGGCGGCCCGGGATGTGACCGGAGAGGGTGACAAGACGTTCGCGGCGCTGCTACCCGTCACCTCGGCAGCGATAAAGTCGGGCGGTTTCCTCGTCCACATCGTGCAGGCCAACACCGGGGGCGGACGGCCCGAAGGGTCCAGCGGGTGATGCCGGCGGAGCAGACGCGGGCAGACTTGCAGGCTTTGTGGGCCGCGATCTTCCGGCTGTATAGAGGCAGGCCCGCCGTCGGCACCCTCGGGGCGGAGGTGGTCGGACTCGCACTCGAAGCCGAGGACCTCATCACGCTCGACCCCTCGCGCGCGCGGGCGTCAATAGAGAGGGCCCGGTTCTTGCTTGAGGACCTCGGCGAGCCGGCGGCCTCAAGGTCGCGGCAGGCGCAATGAGCGCTCCGCCCTCCTCTGTGATCGACGACTAGCTCGCCCGCATCGACAGGGGCGAATTGCTCACCGCAGACCAGGAGCGCCGGCTGGCCCGCGCATTGGGCTGGGGCTGCGCGCGCTCGAAGCGCACCCTGATCGAGCGCAACCTGAGGCTGGTGGTCCACGTCGCCTAGCGCTACCGGGGCCAGGGACTGCCCTTCGAGGACATTATCCAGGAGGGCAACATAGGTCTCATTAAGGCGGTCGAGATGTTCGGCCCTGAGAAGGGACTGCGCTTCTCCACCTACGCGACCTGGTGGCTCCGCCAGGGCGTGCAGCGCGCCGTCGCCGACAAGGGCCGCACCATGCGTCTTCTCCCCCAGCGAGGCCGGCGCCACGCGACATATCAGAATTACGAAAATGTATCTAATTTACGTAAATGGGAATCAAGAGTGCCTGGGGCGGTGGTCTATGGTGGCTTGTCGGAGCGGCCATCCACAAAGCGCTCTTCCGGCTCGCGGCCGGGACGGGCTCGTCGGGCCGCCTAACCTCTCCCTGATCGCAGCCAAATTTCTCCTGTAAGGACGATGAGGGGTTCTCTGAGACGTCGATAGCCCCTTGAAGTGGTGGTGGAGGCCCCCCCGCGGGCGCGGAAGGTGTGAGCGGGCATGGGGCCTGCAGGACAACCGGGGGAGCGCGGGTGGCCGGGGCGGCGGGCCGACGGCCCCGTTGGAGAACCCTAGAGACAATAATTGAATTACGAAAATGAATTACATTTTCGTAATGTTGATTTATCGTGTGCTGAACTTTAAGATGGCATGGGTACGGATCGGGCGGGCGCGGGAGGGCACGAGCGTGAGGATAAACGTGATGGGATACAAGGGCGGCGTGGGGAAGAGCGTGACGGCCATGCACCTCGGGGCGGCGCTTGGGGCTCGCTTCGGGGAGGGGACTACGGTCGTGGTGGACGCGGACCCCAACCAGAGCCTTGTCCATTGGCGGGCGGCGCGTCCGGCGGACCTGGAGCCGTGGCCGTTCGATGTGGTGGGTTTGGGAGACGGCGGGGGATGGCAGCGCTACGAGAACGTCGTCTTCGACTCGCAGGGGCGGCCCAGCGACGTGGACCTTCGGGCCGCGGTGAGGGGTTCGGACCTGATCGTGGTGCCCACGACGGCGGAGGGGCTGTCGATGCGGCCGTTGATGGGGTTTCTGGCCCGACTGCGCAAGATGAATGCGAGCTACAGGGTGCTGCTCACGATGGTGGGTTGGTGGAACACGCAGGCGCAGGAGCGGCGGGAGCAGCTCGAGGCTACGGGGCAGCCGGTCTTCGGTCCCGAGATCCGGAGGAGGCAGGCCTTCGACACGGCCACGCAGACGGGTAGGCTCGTCTACGAGTTCCCGAACAGCAGGGCGCAGGAGGCATGGCGCTCCTACGAGAGGGTTGCCGGTGAGGCTGTGGAGGAGATCGTGGGCGCGAGGCGCGCTCTAGTGGGTAGGGGTTAGCGTTGGGGAGGGACAGGATCGACCGGGCGGCGAATCCCCTGGCGGCGATGATGGAGGAGGAGCTCGAGGGGCTCGAGGTTGAGGACGTGGGGGAGGCCGGTGGAGGGGAGACGTCAGCGGCGTTGGTACCCGAGGCGGCCGATGGGCCTGGGCGCCGGGCGCCGGCTGCGCCCGGTGGGGTGACGCGGACGCCGGGACCGACGCGAAGGTCGGGGAGGAGGCCGGGACGTCCGAAGGGGGGAAGGAACTCGGACCCGAACATGGTGCCGATCTCCGCGAAGATCCATAAGGACGTGAGGTTCGCCGTGGATCGGGTCTTGGCGGACCAGAGCGCGCTCGCGGGGCGTCCTGTCTATATGGCGGAGGTCATAGAGAGGCTGTTGCGGTTCTACGTCGAGCAGGGCGACCCCTACGAGTTATTGGAGGACGCCCGGTAGGCGGAGGCTCCGGGAGGGATCAGGCCGCGAGCATGCGGTTGGCCCAGAAGATCGCCAGCAGGAACGTCGCCAGGAGCGCCAGGCGCAGTCCGCCGCGGAATCCTCTTCTGGCTGGGCTATCCTCCGGCCAGCCGGGCCCGCGCCGGTGATGCGGGAAAGCACGAACCACGCCACGAGGATGGCGACGGCCCACGTGAGGGCTACCTGGGACGAAAGGATGGGGCCGAGATCCCACGGCATGGGGCCGCCCGGCGGTGGTGCCGCGGGTTGGGCCCAGCGCAGCAAGCTCGCGACGAGGCCCACGACGGGCAGAACCACGTACCAGACCGGGTACCAGGCGAGCGGGTAGAGGAACACGGCCAGTAGAAAGGGGGTGGCGAGACCCAGTATGAGGAAGGTCCAGTAGGAGTCCGCGCGCTCGCGCCGCTCCGGGCGGTAGCCGCGCGGGTCTGCGGGCGGGGAGTGGTAGGGTTCGTCGGCCGGGGGCATCCGTCGCGTCTCGGGGTTCCCGGTCGCCCCTCGTCCATCTTGTCCAGCCCATATCAGATACCCCTCTCGTCGGTTGGGCCGTGTGTTCCGGCGGGTGCGCTGATTGGGGCCGTCGGCGCACCCCTTGCTTGCCGGTTCTCCCTGAAGCGTCGTCCCACGGCCGTCACGAGCACTTCGAGTAGCCGCAGGAGTGGCAGACGACGCAGCCCTCTTCGCGGCTGAGGCCCGCGCTGCAGTCGGGGCAGGCGCCCGCGACCGGCAAGGCGAGCTGCCCCGCGGACGCGCCGTCCTCGGCCTTCAGGTAGTGCTCGGCCATCGCCTTCGCCACGCCGTCGGGGACGGAGAGCACCGTGTTCTCCCCGAATCCGACCCTGTGGCCGTCCTGGATGCCGCGCAGCTGGTGGACGACCTTGGCGGGGGAGGCGCCGTGGGCGAGCGCCAGCGAGATCATGCGGCCCAGGGCGTCGGAGAAAGCGGCGGCCGTCCCACCGGGCTTGCCCAGGATCACGAAGCACTCCCTGGCGCCGAACTCGTCGTCGCTCATCGTCACGTACATCGGGCCGTGGCCGGTCGCGAGCTTCCTGGTCACGCCGGGCAGCAGGTTCGGTCGGCCGTTCCTGTCCTCCGCCAGCGAGGGGCCGTGGGCGACGGCGGCCGGAGGGTTCTCTCCGGAGCTGGGAGCGGCGGTCGGGGCGCTCCCCTTCGAGAGCACCTGCTCGTCGCGCGAACCGTCGCGGTAGAGGGCCACGCCCTTGCAGCCCACGGAGTAGGTGAGGGTGTAGGCGTCGGCGACGTCCTGGATGGTCGCCTCGTTCGGCAGGTTGATGGTCTTGCTGATCCCCATCGAGGTATGCTTCTGGAACGCCGCCTGCATATTGACGTGGTCTTCGGGGGAGATCTCCTGGCTCGTGACCCAGACGCGGCGGACGTCTTCGGGCACCTCCTCGACGTCGCGCACGGAGCCGTGCTCGGCGACCGATCGCATCAAATCCTCGGAGTAGAAGCCGCGGTCCTTGGCGATCTTGACGAACTCGGGGTTGACGTCGGGCATCTCCATACCGGCCTGGCGGCGCAGGAAGGCGACCGCGAAGAGCGGCTCGATGCCGCCGGAGCAGCCGGCGATCATGGAGATCGTGCCGGTCGGGGCGATGGTCGTCACCGTGGCGTTCCGAACGCGGCGGCCGTCGCGGGCGTTGTGCACGGAACCTTCCCAGTTGGCGAAGACGCCGCGCTCCTCGGCCAGGTCTCGGGAGGCCTCCCAAGCGTGCCGGTCGATGAACTCCATAAATGAGTTCGCGAGCTCCAGCGCCCGCCCGGAGTCGTAAGGAACCCCGAGCTTTACGAGGGCGTCGGCGAAGCCCATCACGCCGAGGCCGATGCGGCGGTTGCCGCGGCTCATGCGCGCGATCTCCGCCAGGGGGTAGTCGTTCTGCTCGATCACGTTGTCCAGGAACCGCACGGCCGTTCTCACGCACTCCTTGAGGGCGACCCAGTCCACGCAGTCGGTCTCCTTCGGCGCGCGGGGTCCGGACGCTCGGCCGTTCTGGGCGATCTTCTCTTCGGCTTGGGCGGCCGTGAGCACGAAGCGCTCCAGGTTGATGGAGCCGAGGTTGCACGAATCGTAGGCGGGGAGGTGGGCCTCGCTACAAGGATTCGTGGCTTCTATGGGAAATTGCGGCGTGGGGTTGTCGGCGTTGATCCTGTCTATGAAGACCACCCCCGGCTCGCCGTTGAGCCACGCCCCCTCGACGATCTTACGGAAGAGGTCCTGCGCCCTTACGGTCTTTATGACCTCGCCGTCTCGGGGGTTCTTGAGGTCGAAGTCGAGGTCGGCGCGGGCCCTCTCCATGAACTCGTCGGTGATCGCGACGCTTATGTTGAAGTTGTTGATCTCGTCGTTGTCGTGCTTGCAGGTGATGAACCCTTCTATGTCCGGGTGGTCCACCCTGAGGATGCCCATGTTCGCCCCGCGCCGCGTCCCGCCCTGCTTGATCTTGTCCGTCGAGGCGTCGAAGACGCTCATAAAGGAGACGGGACCCGAAGAGACCCCCATCGTCGAGGAGACGACGTCGCCCTTCGGCCGGAGCTTCGAGAAGCCAAAACCCGTGCCGCCGCCGGACTTGTGGATGACGGCCTGGTGCTTGAGGGTGTCGTAGATCGAGTCTATGGAGTCCTCCACCGGGAGGACAAAGCAGGCGGAGAGCTGGGCGAGCTCGCGACCGGCGTTCATCAGGGTGGGAGAGTTCGGCATGAACTTCCGGGAGAGCATGAGGTCAAGGAAGCGCTTCTCCTGCTCCTCGGAGACGGCCCGGGCCTCGTCGCCGGAGAGGCCGCGGGCTATTCCGAAGTCCACCTCGGGCTCGGCTATGGTGCCGGCGACGCGGCGGAACATGTCTATGGGTTCCTCGATGGCGTCGCCCGCCTCGTTCTTCTTGAGGTAGCGCTTCTCGAGGACGGCGAGCGCGTTGTCGTTGACCTCGAATACCTGGGCGTCGTGGCGTTCGGTCTCCAAGGGGATCACCTTCCCTTTCTGCGGGTCCGGCGCGGGGCCGTTTGGCCTATCGGGACGGCCCCGCGCCGTGCCGGGCGGGGCGGATGGTCACGGTCGGGGCGTTCCGGGTCGCGGCGGGCGGCGGTTGTGGTCAGCATGCGATCGAACCTTCCCCGATGCCGTTGCCGCGGTCGGCGAGTTGACAGTGCTGGCGGGCGGGCAGCGACCAGATGCCGGAGTCCGAGCTCCTGGCGGCGTCCTGGTCGGCGTAGAGCTTGTCCGCGAGGGCGTCGTTGGGCTCGAAGATCGCCACCTGGGCGAGGCCGAGGCGGACCAGGCGCTCGTTGTGGGTGTGGTCGGCCTTCGGGAGCCGGGCGTAGGCGAGCAAGCGCTCGTAGGGATCGACGAGCTCCTCGTCGAAGGTCAGTACGACCGTTCGCCCTTCGAGGGCGCGGGAGGTGAACGCGGCGGCGTCTTTGCCGAGGGGCTGGGGCGTTTCTCCAGGGATGGCGGACTCGGGGGCGTCCACGCCGATGAGCCTGACGTCTGTATGGCCGGCGACGCCGGGGGAGATCTCGAGGGTGTCCCCGTCGACCGCGCGGGTGACGCGGACCTCCTCCGAGCTGGACGGCCGTCCGCCGGCCTCGGCGCCGCCGGAGGAGGCGGCCTGCCGGACGGCGTCGAGGGCGTCGGCGGCGACGTCCCGACCCGCGGACGGCGAGCAGCCGGGGGCCAGGGAGAGGCACGCGGCCAGCGCGAGCCAGAGCAAGAGGGCGCGCGCCCTAGTGGATCGCCCGAAAATACTAGTCATCACGAGGCCTCCGGGAGGGTCTGCTGTAAGTTGGGATGATCGGGGGACTCCCCCGAGGATCTGGGGGGCGGCGCGACCCGTTGGTGCTCGGCCAGGGTACGCCCCGCGTCCCTCACACGTTCTCTGAGGAAAGCCTTGAAGGCGTCTATATCTTTGGTGCGCCATGCGTCGTCGAACGCCCCGAGGTCTTGGGAGAAAACGTTGCAGGCGGCCGTCGCGGCGGCCTCGTCCATAATCATCCCCCGGTCGGTGATCTTTTTCTGGAGGTAAGCCGCGGCCTCCCGGAAGAGCAGGTGGCGCATCAGCTCGTCCTTGTTGCGGCGGATGGAGGACCGGATGCGCGCGGTAATCTTGTGCGGCGGGCCGGCCATCACGGCATCCTTGTCGCCGTTGAGGGCCAGCTTGAGGCCCGCCTCGCGAGCGGCTTCGAGTATTTCAACGGCGTTCATGTGGTCGTGTTGCTCCCGAGGGCGGGGGTCCGAAGACGCGGCGGTCGCGGGGGGCGCGGTGGTCATCGTTCGGACGCCGTCCTTGCGCGGGTTGGAGCGGGCTTCGCCGGCGCCGGCGGTCCCGCCGGGAGGTGAGCGGACACGCGCGCCCGCAGGAGTAGCGGCGTGGGGCGCCAGGGATGGGATCGGCGGTAGGGTATCCGGAGGATGCCGGAGCGTGCCTGCACGCCCGGTCTAACCGAGGCCAGCAAGGGGTCTGGGCTCCCGTCTCGTTGTGTTCGTCTAACCGCCCGACCTTCCTCGGTTTCGCTCCGGGGCCCCGTCACAGGCCTGGTTCCGGAGTGCTTCACCGATTGTTGTCGGACGAGGGGAATTATACCGGCAGGTTCGGCGGCAGCGCAACGGTCGCTACGAGGCCGTCGAGCGGGGGGTAGGCCGTGAAGACGGCCTCGGGCGCTAGCGGAGCCCGGCCAGAACGCGGCGGCGGTGGCGCTCCAGGAGCGAGATCAGCGAGCTCATCTCCGGGCTGGATACGGGGTCGCTGACCGTGGTGGTGCGCCGCACGTCGTCCCGCTCGACGGTGATCGTGTGGCGCCTGGCGTCGCGTACGTTCCTGGCGGGTGCGCCGGCGTCCCGTCGATCGTTAGGATTCTCGCCGAGTAGCCCGGCGTCCCGCAGACTCTCTTCGAGCTCGCGCGCCTCGCCGGGCGGGAGGTCCTCGGTGTCTATCCGCACGGGGCGGGCGAGCCCGGGAAAGTGGGCCGTCCCGCCCTCGGTCTTGATGGTCACGCGCATGGCGGGAACCATTCTAGACGCTACGCGGGGCCGGCGGCGTCCTCGGCGGCGAGCCCGACCGCCCGGAAGGCCTCCGCAACGGCGTCGTGCTCGGCGGAGCTTTGGCCGAAGAGCAGCCTCGCGGCGCGGGTGGTGATGCCGGCGAAGAGCCGGAAGTCCGCGTCGGGGGTAAGCGCGGGGTCGGTCATGGCCGCGTACCAGATACGGCCCGGCTTCTCCCACGCGGGGCCCCCGATGGCTGTCGCCGCCAGGTAAAAGGCCCGGTTGGGGATGCCGGAGTGGATGTGGACGCCACTGTTGTCCTCCTCGGTCTCGACGTAGTCTTCCATGCGGCCGACCTGGGGATCTTCGCCCAGGACGGGGTCCGAGAAGGCCGAGCCGGGATCGGACATGGAGCGGAGCGCGCGTCCCTCGACCGCGTCGGTGAAGAGGCCCGCGCCGACGAGCCAGTCCCTTTCGGTCGGGGTCTCCACGGAGGCGGAGCGCTGCCTTGTCAGCACGCCGAAGACGTCGCACAGGGACTCGTTGAGCGCCCCGCTTTGGCCCTCGTAGGAGAGGTTGGGGCTGTACTGGACGACGCCGTGGGAGAACTCGTGGGCGATCACGTCGGGGGCCACGGTGAAGCGGTTGAAGAGCTCGCCGTCGCCGTCCCCGAAGGCGAGTTGCTCGCCGTTCCAGAAGGCGTTGGCGTAGTCGCGGCCGTAGTGGACGCTCGACACGATGGGGGAGTTGGCGCCGTCGTAGGAGCCTCGGGAGTAGATGTCGAAGAACAGGTCGTAGGCGGCGCCGGTGCCCGCGTAGGCCTCGTCGGCGGCGGCGTCCCCGGTGGGATTGTCGCCCTCGGAGCGGACGAGGTCCCCCGGCAACTCCTCGAGTTTCCGGGCGTCGTGGACGCGGCGCTCGAGGTCCCGGGCGACGTTGCCGGAAACGCCCGGGGGGAGCAGGTTTTCGGCGGCGTGGGGGGTCGTGCGCGTGCGCGTCATGCGCCGCCCCGTGCGGAAGGCGGCGTCCTGGGAGAGGGCGCGCTCGGCCCGCTCGCGCTGGGCCGGCGTCCCGCGCTCGGCGACGCTCTGGAGCACGAAGGGGGGCAAGAAGCCCGGACGAATCATCGGGCGGTCGGTGCGCAAGGGAGGGAAACCTCCTTGTCGTGTCCCGGGTTACCCGGGAAGCATGTTAGCTGGCTTTGCGTGCGGACACAGCCGGGGCTTTGCGGGCGCTGCGGTCCACACCCCGGGCGCCCCGGCCGTAGCCAGCGAGCGCCTCCCTTGGGAGCGCGCGCTCGCGGGCGTTGTCTATGGTTGTGGTGAGGTACTGTGCGCCGTATCGCCCCCTCTCGAAGTAGCGCTCGGAGATCCCGTTGGCCGGATCGGTGAGGACGGCGCGGACGTCCGCCTCGTCGTAGCCGGCGCCGAACATCGCTATGGCGACGGCAAAGTCCGCCTCCGAGCGTGTCTCGTAGGGCCTCCCGGAGGCGGCGTTGCCGTGGGCGATCAGTCCGCGCATCCGCGGCGAGAGGTTGCTGAGATCGACGTCCCCGGTTGTCTCCGTGGAGAGGTCTCGGGCCCAAGACTGTGGGAACGGTACGGGCGGAGCTTCGCTGGGGAGCGCGATGTCGAGCTCCCGCGGATGGTAGGCGACGCCGGGATCCAACTCCAGCAGGTTGACCGTGGGGGCGTCCTCGTACTTGCGGTTGCGGGTCCCCGGCGGCCGTAGGAGCTGGGAGAGGTCCCAGCCGGAGCAGTCGGCGCCGACGGCAAGGAGGAGCCTGCGGTTGAGCTCCTCCGCGCGCAGCGGCGATATCGGGCGAGTCAGGCGCCAGAAGAGGTGCGCGTGTCCGGGGGAGGACTCGACGATGGCGGTCGGCTCGGGCGAGTCCGGACCGAGCGCCGCGCCGTCGGCGTCGGCCCAGAGGGCGAGGACGGGGGCGGCGTTGGCCTTCACGCGACGTTTGGCGAGGAGAAGATGGGCGCAGAAGTACGCCTCCAGGCCGTCCGCGGAGTTGCCGAGGCACCACTCGGCGGCGGCGCGGGCGCGGCTTGGATAGTCGAAGAAGCGGGAGCGGTGGCGCGAGAGGCGCTTCGAGCCGGGCGCCGGCCTGAGCGCTGAGTGGACGCCGAGCAGGCCGCACTGATCCCCGAAGAGGGCGCGCCAGAGGACGGCCGCGTCGTTGGCTGAGAGGGCTTGCATGGCTCGGGCTACCTCCTGCGGGGCGTTTGATGTGGGGGCGGCGGTCAGGCGCTTGGGTGGCGTGGGGCTCCGCCCACGCGGCGGGCTTCGAGGTCTTTCGTGGCCCTCTCGCCGCGGCGGCTGAGGCAGCGGTCGCAGTAGCCCTTTAGGCCCTTCGAGGTCCGGATCTTCTCCGCCTCGCCGAATTGGGCGTAGGCGGGACACTTCTCGCCGCTGTTGCAGCGGTAGACGGGCTTCGGCTCCGTCTTCCGCGGCGGTGGGGGAGGCGTCGGATGGACTGTGGGAAGGACCGTGACCTTCCCACGGCCGGGAGTGCTCTTCGCGGGCAATGGTGCCTCCTCGAACGGTGAGAGGGGACGACAGGGCCGATCAGACCCCCCACGGGCCATAGGAGTCGGGCGCGGGGGAGCCTTCAGAATCTTGAGGCGACCCCGTGCCCGGACATGCGCCGCTCGTGCATCTTGGCGGCGGTCATCGCGCCGAACTCGTCCCGGGCCTCATCCAGGACTTGGGGCAGAACCTTTCCGGGGAAGACGCCGTGGTTTTTCTCCTGGGGCAACTCGTCCTTCCAGTCGAAGAGTTTGTCGGCCTCCATCTCGACCCAGCGCTCGTAGTCCTCCGGCTCGAAGACGCTCTGGTAGTAGACGTCGAAGGGGGTCTTGAACGGGCAGAACTTGCAGAGGCTTGGGGCCACGGCGGGGTGGCCCTTCGAGCGGATGTACTCCCGGCAGTCCTCGCGGGTCATGCCGAGCTCGTCGAGGGGGTAGACCCGCTCGACGCAGTTGCGGATGAAGGGCCTGACCTTCTCGTCGGGGTCTATGCGGCGCTCTGCCTCCTCGGCGCTGAAGCCGATCAGGACCCGGATGCGCCTCCCCGTCATGGCGACGTACTCGTAGAGGCCCCTCTTGCGGCCGTGGGAGACGCCGTACTCCTCGGCGAGCAGGGCTTCGAGCCGTTTGTAGAACGGGGACAGCTTGAGCTGCCAGGTGCAGGAGCGCTTGAAGGATTTGCTGCCTATGCGGCGGCGCTCGCCCGAGGAGTAGAAGTGCTCCAGGGACCGCCACTTCTCCGTGTGATAGCCCTTATCTGCGGTGACGTGTTCCCAGTGCTCACCCACCGATGTGTAGAACGCCTCCAGGTAGCGGACGTGCTCGCGCGTCTCTTTGTGTTCCGAGCCCGTATCGGCCGAGATCGTGAGGAGGCGTCCCGGGGCGAAGCGCTCCCTGACCCACGGCTCGTAGTGGAGCATGTAGCCCAGGGCCGTGGACTGCTGGCCCTTGCCGTGGGAGAGCACGGTTATGGGTTCGGGCTCACGCAGCCCGTCCGGGACGAAGAGCCTCTGCGCGGTCGGGTTGGTTTGCACCGGCCTCCTCCTCTCTGCGGTCGCGGTCGAGAACCTCGCGCACGACGGAGCGCACCTTCTCGGCGAGCGCGGCGGCGGCGTAGGCCGGGTGGGCGAAGGCCCAGTCCTCGTTCGCCAGCAGCCGGGCGGCCTCGATGGCGGCCTCGCGGTCCGGGAGCGTCGGTCCCAACGCGCGGCCGGTCGAGACGTGCAGGACGGCCCAGCCGTGGGGCTCCCCGCGGGCGGCGTTGTCGGGCGGCTCGGGCAGCACCGCGAGCGGGCCGAGGACCATCGCCTCCCGGTCCTCGTAGGCCGGGACGGGGCTGCGGGGCAGACGCCTGGCGGCCTTGACGGTGCGGTGTTCGGCCGGGCCGGCGTCGTGGCGGCTCACGCCCCGTCGGTTCCCGCGGCGGGTGAGGTTTCGAGCAGCCCCGCATCGTCCTGGACTTTCATCTCGTCGTAGGAGGAGACGAGGCCGAGTTCGCGGAGGCCCTCGTAGAGCCGGTCGAGGGCTTCCTCGGGGTTGTGGTCGCTTCCGCCCTCGATCACGATCAGGCTCTTGAGGTTCTGGGGGGCGCAGTTCGCGACGTAGCGGTAGTCGTCGGGGCGGGCGAGGTCGGGCTCGCTGAGGTAGACGTCTGTCATCGAGGTGCTCCTTTGGTCGGCGGACTTGCCGGCGTCCGGGGCCCCGGACGCCCCGCAGGGCGTAGGCGTCCGGGGCTATTCGTCGTCAGGCGGAGAGGTCGAAGAGCGAGGGCTGGCCGTAGACCGGCTGGGGACCCGGGAGCAGGCCGGAGGAGCCGGGTGGGCGCTGCCGGATGCGGCGCGGAGGCATCGCCGGTCGCAGGGGCGCGACCTCGCGCCAGGCGGCCTCGACCTCCGATTCGGGGACCTCGTTGCCGGCGGCCTGGATGCCCCTCGCCTTCATGTTGCGCAGGACCTCGTTCCAGTCGATGGCCTCCTCGGGCTGGACGCTCAGCTCCCCGTCGAACGCCAGGTCGGAGGCCCCGCCCTTGTCCTTCAAGAGCTCCCACTTGTCCACGGCCAGGGAGCCGTTGGGGATCACGACGTAGACGGAGACGGGCTTCGGGGAGCTCAGGCGGTGTACGCGGGCGAGGAACTGGTCGAGGGCCATGAAGCTGTAGGGGAGGCCCAGCACTATCACGGTCGAGGCCGCGTGGAGGTCGTGGCCGAGCTTCATGGCTCCGACTCCCGCGCAAAGGACCTGGGCCTTGCCCCTGGCGAAGGCCTCCACCTCGCGGGCGCGCTTTCGGGGGTTTTTGGTGCCGACCTTGCCGGCGCGCTCCTCCGTTATGTGGACGGAGTTGACGCCCTTCTCCTGCAACCGCTCGGAGAGGAAGAGTCCGGTCCGGACGAGGTCGCTGCCGATCAGGACCTTCTCGCCGTTCTCGGCGTGGCTCATGGCGATCTCCAGCACCTTGAGCGTCGCCGGCGTGAAGTTGGAGAGCTCGGTGAGCTCGCCGGCGGCGTCGGGGTAGTGGCGCGAGGGCTCGTCGGCGGCCGGGAGGGTCGAGGCGTGCTCTAGCCTCCAGAGCAGGCCCAAAGTGGCGGCGTACTTCTCCACCAGGCCCTTCTTCACGAAGGCGTGGTGGGGGTCCTTCCAGCGGAAATACTCCGGGAAGTTGTCCATCCAGTAGGCGTGCATCTCCTGCTGGGCGACCCCCATCGGGACCCGGATCGGGTAGTACGTCCTCTCGACGAGGGGCTCGCCGGTCTGTTCCTTTCTGCACCTGCTGATCGAGGGTTGCGCCAGGCGCCAGAACTGGGAGACGTTCGTGATCTGGGGGAGGATCTTGCGGGACTTCTTGACGTTCTCCTCGTCGTCCTCCTCGCGGCCGTGCATGTGCTCGATCGTGCAGAAGTCCGACTCGAACTTGGAGCGCCCGCGGGCGTGGTCGTAGGGGAACTGCGGGGTCCCGAAGCCCAGGGACCAACCGATCGGGTAGTAGCTGTCCGCGAGGAAGTTCGAGAGCGGGGTTCCGGTCGCGCCGAACTTGTGAGGGCCCCGCCCGAGGGCGCGGACGGACTTCGAGCGCAGGGAGTCCTCGCCGCGGATCTCCGAGATCTCGTCGACGCAGGTCACGCCGTCCTCGAAGGCGGTCGTGATGTGGGAGTAGGCGCTCTTGACGTAGACGGAGCGGTGGACGTAGCCGCAGCCCCTGAAGACGCAGCCGATCCCGTCCTCCGGGCAGCGGCCGGAGTCGTGGGTCACGCAGCGCTTCGGGGCGTGGCAGACCTCGCCGGTCCAGCCGGCGGCGGTGTCGGCGCCGCACTCGGGGCAGGCGTCTCGGGTGCTGGGCCCGTGGGGGATCGCCTTGGGCAGGTAGTCGTCGTAGGGGTCGGGACCGGTGTTCTCGGCCTGGGCCGTCAACGTCCTCACTTCGGAGGCCGTGATCGCGGCCCGGCTCTTCTTCGCCCGCTTGTAGGTAAGGAGCCTCCGCTGGAGATCTTCGGCGGGCCTGAGGGGCGTGTGGGGCAGCAGCTCCTTCTTGCGGCCGACAATGCTCAGGGCCTCGAAGTAGGTCCACCACCACCCCGCCTCGCCGGCCTCGACGCGGTCCGCGACCCGCCGCGCCTCGCCGGGGGTGCGTATGACCTCCAGGCGGCGGTTAAAGAAGCGCTTGGATTCCCTCGCCCACTGGGCGCCGAGGTCCTGCGGCGAGACGAAGAGCGAGTAGGGGGCGGCACCGAGGTAGCGCAAGGCCTCGGCGAGCGCCATGAGCATGAGAGTCTTTCCGAGACCCTGCTCGTGGGCCAGCAGCCCGCGCCCCCTGACGAGGAGGCGGGAGAGGTGGTCTATCTGGAAGAGCTTGAACTCGAAGTTGTTCTTGCGCTCTATGTGCCTGAGGAGGGCGCGGCGGTCGCTTACGAGCTCGGGGAAGCGGCTCGCCACGCAACCTGGGTCCGGGAAGTCGAAGTGGTCGGTGAGGAACTGTATGTTCTCGTTGCCCTCGTCGAAGGTGTGGGAGCCGACGCGGACCTCCAGGAGCTTGCGTTCGGTGGTAAAGCGCCTGAGCTCGTGCTCGCCGCGGCGGTTCTCCACGACGCGCTCCTGGGTCTCGGAGGCGACCTTCGAGCGGGTGGAAAGCTCGTAGGACTCGCCGGCGACGAAGCCGTACTTGGGGTCGCCGCTGGTGCAGGCGATCCGGTCGAGATCCGCGAGCCAACCCAGTCGCATCTGCTTTTTCAGGGGAAACAGGGGCGTGCTTAGGGCCTCCGCCTCCTCGACGGCTTTCGTGGCCGCGCCGCGCAGGGCGGGGGAGATGGAGACCAGGCCGTCGGCTTCGAGCGTCTGGAGCTGGCGCCAGCCGCGCTTGTTCTGCGAGAAATAGCTGACGTGGTTGTTCGCGAGGAGCTGCACCTCGCGCAGGCGCGTCACGTTGGAGAGGGCGAGTTGGGTGTAGGCCGACAGTCCCACGGAGACCTTGCTGCCGCGCAGGTCGAGGTCGAAGTCCTGGGCGGCCTTCTTGGACCGGGCGGCCTTCAGGCGCCGGCCGTGCTCGCGCTCTACGGCGCGGAAGCCGTCGACCAGCTCGTCGAGGCGGGCGTGTGTCGAGACGTAGTTGGCGCGCGCGTCGCGGGCGGCCGTCACGGAGTCGGCGAGACCGGGCAGGCTCTCGCGCCGGGCGGTGAAGTGGGCCGGGGGGACCGCCGGCAGGCCGGTTTCGCCGCGCCGGGGCAGCACGGAGATCCCGTCCGAGAGGTCGTCGGGACGGACGAAGAAGGCTATGGAGGTGGGGAGCGCGACGCCCGGAAAGAGCGGGCCCTCCACGTCCACGACGGCGTAGACGCCGCGGCCCTCGGGGCGGGAGAGGACCTCCTTGGCGAGCCGGTCGGTGCCGCAGATCATGGCGCCCTGCCCGAACTGCTTGAGCAGGTCGAGCGCCCACAGGTAGGCGAGGGCGGTGGAGTTGATCTGCTTCTCGGCCCTGCCGCCCGCGTGGACGGCGTCGCGCCAGTCGAGCCCGAACGGGGGGTTGAGGACGATCGCGGGGAAGCGCACGCCGGCGGCGCGCAGCATGGGGATAACCCTCTGGGCGTCGCCGCCTATGCCGCGGTAGGAGACGCGCCCGTCGAGGCCGTCCTGGGCGGGCTCTGCGGTGCCGGTGTCGGGGACGTGGTCGGCGTCTATCTCTATGCCGAAGCGCTTGCCGGCGGGGTAGGGTTCCAGGAGCGCGCCCGCGCCGGCGGTGGGGTCGAGTACGGCGCCGGGGGTGTCCCAGCGGTCGCTCATCACGCCGGCGATGAGGTTGGCCGCCTCGGGCGGGGAGAACCACTGCTGGAGCCCGATGGTGGCGTTCTTGTTGCCGCGGGACTTGTGCAGCACGCGGCGGCTGGATGCGAGCGCCTCCTCGGTGAGGGCGCCGCCGACCAGGGAGCCGCGCTTCTGCGGGGAGCCGTTTACGGAGCCGTTGGCCGCGCCGTTCTCAGCATCCTCGCGGGGACCGCTCACGGGGACGCCTGGGGCGTCGGTCGGGGTGGCGGGGAAGAGGTTGGGGTCCGGTGTGGTCTGCGTCACGGTGCGGCTGGCCTCCTTCTCTTCGGGACGACCCCGTCGGGCGTTTCGCCAATGAGACGACGGGGGCGCGGGATCGGGTCGCGCGCATTAGGCGCGCGGCGCGACCCGATCCCAGAAGGGGAGTCCTGCTACCCGCTGATGGAGAAGCGGGCCGCCCGCGAACCACGTCTGCACCGTTGCAGGCGGTTGAAGCTGGCGACGGAGCATACGGGGCGGGTACGGCGAGCCTGGGCGGGAACGGAGAAGACGTGTGGCCCCGCGAGCCAGAACTCGGCGCCGGAGCGGTCGTCGCCGAGGTAGCGGGCGGTGCGGGGGATTTCCCGGGGGACGGCGGTCGGGTTCATGGCTCGATGCGCTGGAGGAGGGCCCTGGCCTCGCGGGTGGCGATGTCGAGCTTGGCGCGGGCCTCCGTGGCCTGCATCTGCAGGAGCTCCTCGTACTCGGAGACGTTCTCCTTGAGCTTTCTCACGCGCTCGACGAAGCCCCGGCCGCGTTTGCCGGAGACGGTCTTTCCGCCCTTCACCAGCGAGGCCATCTCCTTGATGAGGCTCTCGGCCTCCTTCTTCACGAAGAACTCGACGCTCTCTGCGAGGACCTCGCGGTACTCCTCCCGGTCGACGAGCGGGACCTTCATCGCCATCGAGGGGCGGGCTACTCGCGTGGGGGCGTTCTCCGCGCGGAGACGGACTTCCTCGACGAAGAGGAGGATCTTGCGGGCGAACTCGGCGTGGGCCTCGGGGACGAAGTACATGCCGCCGGAGTTCCTCAAGGGGACAGCGTTGGCCTCGAAGAGCACCCGCCCGAGCACCCGCCGGGCGGCCTCGCCGTCGTGGCGGTCCTTCTCGAAGGCATAGTGGGTCCGGAGGTCGGTTATGGTGTCCACCTCGGCCTCGAAGAGCTCCGCGTCGGGCACGTCGCCGCCTTCGGCGTCGCGCTCGACGGCGACGGTGCCGTCGGGCTTGCCGTTCTCGTAGCCCGGGGAGACCTTCGCCACGGGGCGGTACGAGAGGCGGGAGTTCGCGGCGTCGAGGACCTCGGTGACGAGCTGCTTGACGCCGCGGGAGGCGGTCCGGAGCAGCACGCTCACGTAGAGCTCCTCCTGGACGTCGTTGCCCGCGCGGTCCTTGGTGAGCTTGCGCCGCTTCACCTCCGCGGCCTCCGCGGCGCGGCTGAGGGCCGAGGTGGGGGAGGGCAGGCGCGGCACCAGGCGCTCCGCGTCGAGCGAGGCCGCCTCGAGGACGGCGGTGAGCGTCTCGGGCACGAGCCTGACGGCGTCGGAGACGGAGAACCAGACGAGCTCGCCGAGCAGGACGTCGTCGGATGCCGAGCCGGGGCCGTCGCCGTCCTTCAGGCCCCTACGGGCGTTGGGCCCGAGGGCGGTGATCCCGGAGTCCTTATCCGGGTCCGAGCTGTTCTCGAAGAGGTCGAAGGCGGCCTGGGCTGCTAACACGGGGAAGCTCCTTTCGTGGGTTGGGGCACGCACCGTTCGGGTGTATCGACGGGGCCGCGCGGGGCGCTTACGCTGCTGAGTGGAGGCGCCCCGCGCGGGAGGGCTAGAGGCTGTCGAAGAGGGCGCCGGCGGCGTCGCGAGCCCCGCTCGCGCGGGAGAGGTCCTGGGCCCGGATCACCTTGTCGCTGAAGGGCTCGACGGATCCGGCCCGGGCGTCGTCCCCGACGAGGACGGCGACGAGTTTGAAGCCGCGGGAACGTTTGTGTTCGCGCAGCTCCTCGGTATCGTCCTCGGGCAGCCTGCAGATCCCGTCCGTGACGAGCAGGAGGTCGGGCGTGCCCTCGGGCGTGTTCGGCGACTCGGAGATCAGGTCGCGGGCCCGCGAGATGGGGGGTTCGTACTTCGTCCCGCCGGCGGCGTCCACGGTGCCCACGGCGAGGAACTTCCTGACGTCCTTCTCGCCGGGGGCGAGTTCGACGTCGAGGACGATCCGGGCGTTGAAGAAGACGGCGTGGACGCGGCGGGCGCCGGTACCCGGTGATCCGCCGCCGGCCGCGGCGTGGGCGAGCGCGAGGGCGATGGCCGAGGCCCACTCCATGGGGGCTCCGGTCATGGACCACGAGGAGTCGATCATCGCGATCACCGGCCCCCGACCCACCGGTTCCTCCGTGCGGCGGGCGTAGGAGAGGACCTTCCGCTGGGAGAGGCGGCGGTAGAAGTCGAGCCTGCGGAGGGGGTTGCCCGACCCGAAGGCGCCGGCCCTCTCGGAGGGGAGGGAGCGGGCGATGTCGCCGGAGGTTTCGACGTCGTAGACCTCGTCGCGGTTCGCCTTTACCTTGCGGCGCTCGGAGGCGCGGCGGTGGTTGCGCATCCTGCCGAGGAGGTCCGCGAGGTCTCGCATCCGCTTCGTGCGAAGCTTGCGGGCGAGCTCGAGGCGCTCGGAGACGGGGACGGTCCTGAGGTCTGCGGGCTTCAAGCCCCAAGCGCGGAGTGCCGCGGCGTGCGCGGCGGCCTCGGCGGAACCCGCGGTGGAGGCGGCCCTGATTATCGCCCGCAGGTCGCCGGCGAAGTTGTCCGGGAAGTCGTCCTGGACGTCCACTGCCGGCGGATCGTCGGAGAACTGTTCCGGCTCGAGTTGAGGCGGAACGGCCCCCTCGCCGGCGTCAGGAGCTGGGGGGTCGTCCCGACCGGGCGCTTCGTCGACCTCTGCGGGCTCCTCTCGAGGCTCTTCTCCGGCCCGGTCGTCGGGAAGCCCGGCGTCTGGGGGCGCGGTCGGTGTCGCGGGGTCGTCGGGCCGGGGTTCGGCCTGGTGGTCCATCCAATCCCGGAGGGCCGGTCGGCGGAGGAGTTCCCGCAGAAAGCGCCTGGCGGCCTCGATCGTGGCGAGGGCGCTGGCGACCTCGTCTCTGGCGGTCGAGAGGCGAGCGATCAGGGTCTCCTCGTCCTCCCGCAATCTCTCGATAAAGGGCCGGTTCGCCCGGAGGTGAGGCGGGTCCACCGCGCCCTCCGCCACGAGCGCCGGGACCATCTTGTAGAAGGAGACGAAGAGGTCCAAGACGAGCGCGGCGAAGGTCGTCGGGGCGTCTTCGCCGGCGCGGTCCACGAGAGCCCGGAGCTCGGGTTCGGCGTCCAGGACGTCGCGGAAGAGGCCGGCCTCGAAGCGGTCCAGTTCGACGTTGTTCTTGACGAAGCCGCCCGAGAGGCGGCGCTCAGAGAGGATCGCCCGGAGCCTGTCGAGCTCGTCGCTGGGGCCGCTCATATCCCGAGGCACTTGCTGGTCACCTCCTCGTTCATCTCCAAGACCTTCTTCAGGAGGCCGTCGATCAGGCCGGTGTCGGCGCCGGCCGTCTTGGCGGCGTCGCGCAGCTCCAGGAGCTTGTCGGTGGTCTGCTTGAGGGCCACGTTCGCGTTCATGCCGGCGTCGGACTCGGCCCGCTGGAGCGCCTCGTCGCCGGGGTTACGGGCGGCCTCGCGGTGGGCGCGCATGGCGTTGTTGTAGGAGTCCGTGGCACGGTCGAAGCGGTCCCGGGCCTCGGCGGCGTGGGGGTTCGCCTGGCGCAGCACGACCTCGGCGACGGCGCGTATCTGGTCGCCGTCGGGGTCCTCCCAGAGCGCGTGGGCGAGGATGTCGAGGTCCGCCCTGGTGGCCGCCGTTCGGCCGTTCATGTAGGCCTGCGCCTTGACGAGGTGGACGAGGGCCTCGCGGCGCCGGTCGGACGGGACGATCTCGCGGTCGGCGAGCTCGGCGAGGATCTCGTCGATGGCGTCGAAGACGGGGGAGACGTCCACCTTTCGCGCCTCCTGGATGGCGGCGTCCACGTCCCTCTCGGTGAGGATCGGGGAGACTGCCTCTCGGGCGGCAGCTTCGCTGGAGTTGGCGCGCTCCATCATCTTGCGGACGTTCCTGCGGTCCTGGAGGTAGTCGACCTGGTAGCGCAGCAGGAAGCGGTCGTGGAAGGCGTCGAGGTTCTCGTCGCGGTCGGCGGGCACGTCGTTGGAGGTGGCGATCAGGAGGCGCAGGGGGACGCGCTCCTCGGGCAGGGTGCCGTTCTTGAAGAGGCCCTCGTTCATTATGGTGAGCAGCGACTTCAGGAGGGAGCCGGCGGTGTAGAGCTCCTCGAGGACCGCCAGCTTCGCCCGCGGGACCATGCCGGTGGTGTTGCGGCGGAAGGTGTCGTCCTCGAAGCCGGCGTTGGAGACGGGGCCGTAGATCTCGTCCTCGGTGGAGGCCGGGCGCAGCTGGGTGCGGAAGTAGGGGTCCTGGCCCTCGGGGACGCCGTCCCAGGCGATGAGGTCGCAGTAGAGGCGCGAGAGGGCGCTCTTGGCGCAGCCCTTCGGGCCGAGGAGGAGCACGTGGGCGCGGGCGAGGATGCCGACCGATAGTCCCCGGATGTGGACCTCGCGTTCGAAGACGCGTTCGGAGACGGAGCGCTCCGCGCGGAGCAGTTTCTCGCGGGGGCTCTCGTTCTGTTGGGGTGTGTTCTCGGCTGCTTGCATGCGGCGCTCCTCCTGGTTCTCTTCGGGCCAACTGAGATCGAAGGCCCGCCCGGAGCGCTCGACGAAGGGAATGGTGGTGATGAAGGGGTGAAAGGAGGGGAAAGCCCTTCGGGGTGCGAGCGTCCGGGCGGACGCCCAACGGGGCGGCCGGCGCTCGCGCCCTGCTGGGAAGCGCGGGTGCGAAGATGCGACGTTTGTTAGGCTGCCCGGCTATGGCCGCTGACCTCAAGGGGTTCTTCTCGAACTGCTTTATAGCGGGGGAGATCGGCGCGGCCGAACGGGACGGCCGCGCCTACCGGGACACCATCGAACTGTCGCTCGGCGGGCGCCGCGTGAAGCTGATCCAGCGGCCCGCGATCTTGGGTGAAAATCCGCGGGACTACAGGGGAGAGTTCGTCGAGACGACCACCGTGGTGGTCGCGGACGTGAGCGCGGAGGAGAGGGACGAGGTCCGGGAGATGCTTCTGGGCCTGTCGTTCCTGCTGTCTTTCGCCACGAGCTCCGACGTGGGCTTCTACCGGTGGCGCCACGAGCAGGAGCCGCGCCTGAGCGAGGGTTGGGCGACGGTGGCGCAGACCGGCTTCTTCCGGCCCGCCTTCGACCTTTCGGGCGGCAAGAGGGTGAGGGAGTTCCTGGAGGGGAGTTGGGACGGGTACCGGAGGCACGAGGAGGGCAGGCAGCTGCGGGCGGCCATACACCTGTACGTGATAGCCGAAACCAGGCTCTTGCCCGACGAGCTCAAGGCGGCGACGATGTTCATTTTGCTGGAGAACCTGAAGTCCACGTACGCCGCCGAGCGGGGCATCCCGTTCGTGGACGGGTACTACCGGAAGCCGAACGGTAAGAGCTGGCCGTTCAAGAACCTGTTGTACGAGATGTTCAAGGGCGTCGGGATGGCGCAGCCGGACCTGAAAAGGGCGGTCCTGCTACGCAACGAGATTGTTCACGCGGGGATAAGCCGGATGTCAGGTTCCCAACAGGAGGAGGTCTACGATCAGGTCCAGGACCTCGCGCGTGAGTACCTTCTGCGGTTGATGGGTTACCGTGGCGACTTCCGCCTCTATTCCGGGCGGGGCATGACGACCAAGCGGATCTGAGGGCGTCAGCGGTAGACGACCGAGACGGTCCAGTCGGAGTCGCCCAGTGTGACCTCCTGCCTGTTGGGGAAGGTCTCGGGGATGGCGGTCAGGTAGCAACCGTCGGCCGTCGGGTCGCGCAGGAGCGGGACGTGGTGGTAGCCCATAGCCTCAAGCGCCTCGCGGGCGCGGGCGGGGAGCGCTCCGTCGCCCGAGTTCGAGGAGACTATCTCTACGCAGTGGGGCGGGTCCTCAGCTTCGCTGGAGGCCCACTCGCACTCAAGGTCGTAGCCGTGGGCGCGCAGGCGCTTCAAGACGAGGCTTATCCTTTGCTCCTCGGTGCCGGAGATCACCAGGTCCACGTAGTCGCCCTCCGAGTTCGCGTCCTTCTCGTAGTGGAAGGTGAGCGCCTCGGGGTTCTTGGGGTCAGCGTGCTCGCGGGCGATCTGCTGGGCCACGGCCTGGCGGGTGGCCTGCTCTACGACGTAGAGCGGGTCGTAGGATTCGGTGCGGGTGAGGGTTATGGAGAGCACGGCTCGTCGCCTCCTTACTTAGAGCGTGGACATTCGGCGTGGGCCTCATCGTCTATCTCCTCGGGGCCATCTTCTCCTGTGACGAGGCCGCCGCAGCGGACGCAGAAGACGGCGTGGACGCCGTGCTGCTCGGAGATGTCGTGCAGGACGTCGCGGAGATGCTCCAGGGCCTCACCGCCCTGCCGGCCCTCGTCTAGGAAGCCCTCGTCGAGGAGTTCCGGGCCGCGGGTCTGCATGAGGGAGAGGGCCACGACGCCCTCGCTGGCTTCGCCTCTTCGCGTAGCGCTCCTCGGCGCTCATGGGCAGGCTCATCGGACCTCCTCGGGGATCGTCGAGCCGGCTAGGACTCGGATTGCAGCTCCCGCCTGGCCTCCTCGCCCCGGTCGAGGATCTCGCGCATGAGGCGCTCGGCCGCCTCGTGGCGCGACTTGTGGTACTCGCCGCCCGGCAGCGAGCGGCCGTGGGTGCGGAGGCCGCCGGGGGTGCGGCAGTCGTGCTCGCCCCCGCGCTTCACGGAGCGAAACGGGGGCGCCCCGCAGTGGGGACACGGGACGTCGCGGACGCGCAGCAGCCCCTCCCTGCGGACGCGGTCGGCGCGGGCCACGTCGCGCTTGAGGCGTTTTCGGCGCTTGCGGGCCTTCGAGGCGGCGCCGAGGAAGTCCAACTCGGGCTGGACGGCGGGCTCGGGGCGGCGCGCCGGCATCAGTCGGTGGGGGGCGCCGCCGCGGCGGCCTCCTCTTCGGTGATTAGGCCCTTCTCCTTGAGGAGGTCGAGCACGGCATCGCCGCGGGCGCCGGCGAGGGACTCGCCCAAAAACGATTCCTGCGGGACGGCGGAGAGGAGGGCGCGCCCGGCCTGGAGCGCGACGGATTCGATGGCGGGCGGGGAGACGCCGATGCGCTGGGAGAGGCGATGATAGGCCAGGGCGTCGCCGGCGAAGCGCGCCGCGAGCCCGTCCTCGTAGTTCTCCCCTTCGCGCTCGAAGGCCTCGTGCATGTATGCCTTCGCCGTGGCTTCGACGATCATCTGCCCGGCGGTCCCGTAGACGTCGCGCGCCGAGTATGAGCTCTGGGACGCGAAGAGCGGGGGTTGGCTGGCGTCGGAGGAGACCTCCTCGGGCTCGGGCAGCTCGTGGCCGTAGCGGAGCATGACGGTTTCCGCGAGGTCGGTCAGGTGAACGGGGTCCGGGGCCACCAGCACGAGGCGTACCTCGCCCTCCTCGATGCTCGTGGTGGCCGTGACGGGGCCGAAGGGTCCGAACATTTCGTTGGCAACGGAGAAGACCTGGGCCTGGAGGATCGCCCCCTGGGCGTCTTCGAGGAAGTTTAGGGAGGGCTGGCGGGATACGGTGGTGCGGTACAAGACGGGCTCGCTCACGGGGTTTCCTCCTGATATTCGTCGGGCTTGGCGGCGCCGGTCGAGACCTCGGGGCCCAAAGCCGGTGCGGCGGAGGCGCGCAGCGCGGCGGCCGTCTCTCGCAGCTCGACGGCGTGGGATCGGTAGCCCTCCACGGCCTCGGCTTCGTGGGGGAAGCTCTCGAGCTCGCGGGCGTCGTCGGAGAGGCGGCGGGCCGAGTCCTCCAGCTCGCCGGCGGCTTCCGAGAGCAGGCCCCCGTTCGCGACGGCGCGGCCGTCGAGGTGGTGCCAGAGGTCGTCGAGGGCGGCCGTCAGGTCGGAGGTGGATGCGCCCGCGTCGTTCACCGCGGTGATCTCGCGGTCTATGGCCTCAAGGCGGCGGCCGAGGTCCGGGGCGGGGGCCCCGATCACGGCGGGCGGGATCTCCATGTCCCAGATCTCGTAGCCGTCCGGCTCAAAGGCGGTGTTGGCCCACGCGACGAGCTCGTCCTCGTCGTTGACGGTGATCTTGGGATCGCCAGGTTCGTGCGAGGCGTAGTCCGTGAGGGTCATGGGGAACGAGACGAACTCGATCCAGGTCCCGCAAAGGGGGTCCGAGAGGTTGACGTCGCGGACGCCCGCGATCACTCGCACCTTCAAGCCGTTACCTCCTTGCGCTCGAGGAGGAACTCTTTCTCCTCCTCGGTGAGCTGCTCCGGGGTCATGGCGAGCCGTCCGCACGTGGAGCACGTCACGTCGCCTACGGTGCCGCCCAGCGGCTCGATCTTGGCGGCGTCGGGGGCGTCCTCGATCACGAACTCGTAGTGGTTCTTTACGGCGACCTCGAAGCGCTCGCCGCCGCACCTCTTGCAGGGGTGCATCTCGGTTATCATCGTCGCCTCCGGGTATCGCTAGCGGTCGTGGACGTCGTGGCCGCCGCAGGAGAGGCAGCGGTATGTTCTCGCGGCACCTAGCGGGTCGGTGATGATGCCCTCGTCGTCCTTGGGTTCGTCGGCCCTATCCACGAGGATCTCCCGGCGGACGTACTCCCGCCGCTCGAAGCCGGCGCCGGGGTCGTCCGGGCCGTTGGAGGGGCACTCGGAGTTCGCGCACGTCAACACGACGGGGCCTCCGGTTCGTCCTCCTCCTTCTTCGGGTGATCTCCTAGGGCTTGGAGGTCCTCCAGGGTGAGGTCGCCGAGGTCCGTGCCGCAGGCCCCGCAGCGGACCTCGCGGTAGCCCTCGTCGGAGACGGAGACGTCCTTCCAGGTCCGGAGGTCGCCGGTGGGGGAGAGGTGGGCGGTCGCCAGGGAGTCTGCGGTGGCGGTGAAGTAGATGTCGGGGTCGCCAGGGCCGCAATTTGCGTTCGGGCAGACGATGCGGCCGTCCCTGATCGGGACCCGGGCCTCCAGCTTCTCCCGGTCGTAGGCGCTGTCGGCCACGGCGTGGACCGCGCGGACCGCGCGGTCGAGGCCTTCGAGCGCCTCACTGTCGCGCTCGTCGGCCGCGCCGCCCTCACCGGCCAGGAGCTCGGGCAGCCTTCCGGCGGCGAGGTGAAGGTGGTGGAGGACGTCTTCGGCGCCGATCCTCCTGCGCCCCTCCGCCTGGGCGGCCTCCAGGGTGTCGAAGACCAGGACGGTGGGGTCGTAGCCGAGACGCCGCACCGCGCCTTCGAGCGCGGCGACGGCGGCTTCGGGGGTGGGTCCCTCCTCGACGCCGGTGAGGAAGGGCATGGCGCCCCAGACGACGCCGGCGGAGTAGGTGGGCGGCTGCTGGTCGCTGCGCTTCTGCACGAGCACGCCGAAGGTTCTGCGCTTGCTCATCCTCGTCCCTCCCAACTCTCGCCGGCGCGCATGGCGCGCGCGAAGAAGGCGATCACATCGCTCTCGGGGTTTTCGTCCTCCAGACGGTCGAGCGAGATCTCCAGAACCTCCGCGTCGGAGGGGACCTCGAAACCGAAGGCCTCCGCGTAGGAGCGGAGTGCCGCCTCCTCGCCGGCGCGGTGGTCGGAGTTCGGGGTGCCGTCGAATTTGTCCCCGAAGAGGACCTCCCTGTGCGAGGCGACGCGGGCAGCGATGATTCGCTCGCGGAGTTGCCGCGCCTGCCTGTAGCGTTCGGCGCCGGGGATTTCCCCGTCGCGCGGCGCTTCGGGCACCGTGGGGTTCTCGGCGCGGTAAGGGGCGTGTTCGTCCACCTCTTCGGGGAAGACGTGGGTCTCGAAGCCGTCGGCGAAGCGAACGAGAAAAGTGAGCGGGGCGTCCCGGTCGAGGTCGAGGTCGTAGCCGACGACGGCGCAGGCGTGGCCACGGCGGTCGGAGTGGACGTGGTCGCGCCCGACCGGCAGGAAGACGCCGGTGAAGCGGTACTCCGTGGGCCTGAGCGGATTGTTGATTACGGTCATGGTCGCCTCCTCGGCTTGCGGCGGGCCGGGATCGGTGGAAAGGCGGGCGCGTCAGTCGCCGGAGAGCCTCACGGAGAGGGAGGTGATCCGGCCGGCCTCGACGCCGGGCAGTTGCTGGCCGTCTTCGTCCAGCGCCTTCTTCGCGAGGGCCTTGGCCCGGGAGTTGTTGAGCTTGAGGTCGAAGAGGGAGTCGCGCCGGTCCGGGGGCACGGCGGCCACGAACGCCTCCTGGTCGGCGATCTTCACCGTGGTGCGCGCGGTGGTGGTGGCGGTACCGATGCCGGGGACGTTGAACTTCTTCCCGCCGTTGTGCTCGGTGAGGAAGGTGAGCATGGAGGAGCGGAGCCTCTCCAGATCCTCTTCGGCGTTGGCGAGGTCCGCCTTGATCTCCTCCTCGACCTGCTTGAGGTAGGCGGCGCCCCGCTCCTTACGCACTTCGAGGTCGGCCTTCGCCTCCCTGTACGAGCGCATGGCGGCTATCATGGCGGCGTCGTCGACGGGGGCTTCGACGGCCTCCGCGGGGGCCTGGGCGTCGAGGGCGTGCCGAACGGGGTCTTGGGTCTCCAACGTGGTCTCCTTTCCGGTTGGCGGGGGCAGAGAAGCAGAAGGCTACGAGCCGTTCCGGGACGGATCGCGCATGGGCATGATGAGGTGGAGGTAGCCGTCCGGCGGTCCCTCGGGGTCTGTGCCGGCCGATCCGTTCGTGGCCTCGGCCGCCAGTTCCGCGGCGGGCCTCAAGACGGCGGGCTTGAGGGACTCGTTGAGGCGCAGGGCCACGGTCTCGTCCGAGATCGAGGAGACGGCCTCGGCGAGGTAGTGCGGGTTGAAGCAGATCTCGAACGCCTTGCCCTCGGGCACGTCGGCGGAGAGGACCTCGGTGGCAGCACCCGTGTCGGCGGCCAGGGAGATGGCTACCTCCCCGCCTCCCAACGTGCCCTCCTCGTGGGAAAACGCCAGCTTGAGGGGGGGCGGGGGCGTCTGCTTGCCGGCGACGATCCGCGCCCGCCCGATGGCGGTGAGCAGGTCGTCTCGCTTCACGGAGAAGGTCTCCTCGAAGCCGTCCGGGAGGAGCCGCCCGTACTCGGGGTAGTTGCCGTCTATGAGACGCGTGGCGAGGGTGAGGCCGGCTTCGCCCGCGCGGAACATGGCCTGGTTCTCGGTGATGGCGACCTCTATGCGTCCGTCCTCGCCGGCCAGCGACGTCAGGCGCACGGCCTCCTTGAGGGCGCGGGCGGGCAGGATAGCGGTGGGCGCGCCCTCGACGGCGCCGTCGAGCTTCTGGCTGTTGAGGCCGAGGCGGTAGGAGTCGGTCGCGGCGAGCGTGGCCGAGCCCTCCGAGAAGGCGACGAGCACGCCCATGAGGACCGCGCGGCTCTCGTCCTTGCTGGCGAACGGGAGGACCTTCGAGACGGCCTCCGAGAGCGCCGCGGCGTCCACGGAGAAGGCCGCCGCGGTCGCGGTCCCGTCGGCGTCGGCGGAGCCGTCGGCCTCGCCGTCGGAGGGTTCGGGAAACTCGGGGAGGGTGGGGAAGTCGTCGGGCGCGTAGCAGTTCAGGGAGACGGAGGACCCACCGCAGGAGAGGGTGGCGTTGGCCCCCGACTCGTCGGTCTCGAGTTCGGCCTCTCCCTCGGGCAGGCTCTTGGCGTACTGCAGGAGCATCTTCGCCGGGATGGCGACCTTCCCGCCCTCCTCGACGGGGGTCTCGGCGGTCAGGGAGATGGATATCTCCATGTCCGTGGCCTTCATGGTGAGGAGGTTGGCGTCCTCGTCGGCCTCGAAGAGAACGGCCGAAAGGAGCTGGATGTGCGAGCGCGCGGAGACGGCCCTGGCGACCATCTCCAGAAGGCCCGAGAGCATGCCGGACGTGGAACGGATCTTCACTGCGGTACTCCTCCCTGTGGGGGAATTGTTTGTCGATGAGCGGTCGCGGCACCCGGCCCTCGCGCTGCGGGGCGGAGGGCCGGCTTCGGGCGCCGCGTCAGTCTTCGTCGGGGCGCATGATGGTGGCCGCCGGGCCCTGTCCTTCGTCGGCCACCACCACGACGGCCTCGTAGGGGCGGCGTCGGGCGGGGCCGGAGCGGAGAACGAGGGCGATCGGAACGCGCTCCCCGTAGCGCTGCAGGGCCCGGCCGAGGGCGGGCTTGCCCGCACGGAGGAGGTCGCGCAGCCGCTCGTCGGCATCCGCGCCGCCGGCGAACTCCTCGGGCATGGGTTCGGTCAGGTCGGCGTGTACGCCGTTGGTGACGGCCACGGGGACGGTGCAGCCGGCCTCGCCGGCGAGGTGCAGCCGGCCTCGCCGGCGAGCCCGCTGACGTCGACCAGGACGCCGTCGTCTATGGCGTCCTCGCGGGTGTAGGCGTCGATGATGGGCAGATCGTCCCAGAAAGGGTTACGGGGATCGCTCAAGAGTTCTCTCCCTCGCGGGCCGCGTCGTCGGGGTCGGCGTCCAGGTAGTTGTAGGCGTCGTCGATCTCCGCCCCGGAGGGGTCGAAGCCGAGCTCCTCGAGCCCGCTCTTGAGGTCGGCCAGGGCGTGCGCGGCCGTCGGCCCGTAGGCGACCAGGTGAACGGGCCTCTCGGTCCCGAGGCCGGTTGCCTCCGCCTTGTACTCGGAGTCGGGCTCGATGGAGTAGTGCTGCATGAGGTAGATCTTCACGCTGCGGGGTCCTTTCGGTCGGCGAGGAGGGCGCGGGGACGCTCAGTCGAGACCCAGCACCATGCCGGCCACCCGGTCGAGCTCCAGCAGGTCGTCCTCGAAGACGGCCGGGTCGCAGGTCTCGGAGACGTAGCTCACGCGGTCGTAGCCTTGGAGTTGCTCGCCGGCGATGCGGTGGACGGCCTCCCACGAGGATCCGGACCAGCGCTCCACGACGCCGGAGGACTGGAACCGGTAAGCGTTGTAGCGGACGGTGTAGCGCAGGTTCGTCCGGCCGTTCGTGCCCGCGGCGTCGTGGTGGTCGATGGCGATGACCTCGCGCCACCAGCTCTGATGGGCGTTGTAGGTCCTGTCGGAGACGATTTCGCCCCTCACGAGGAACCTTCCCGCTCGCTTCGGTCGGCCCGCCCGGTGGAGCCCGGAAGTTTCATCCAGGCGGTGAGGATGGGCAGGGAGAGGCCGAGGTCTTCGAGGCCTTGCTGGACGCGGGCCGTCGTCCGGTCCAGGACCTCCTCCTGGCGGGCGGAGTTGCGCCGTTCGTCCTCGGCGGGCGGGGACATCTCGAAGCCGTCGGCTGTGACGTAGGTGAGGGTGACGAGGTCCCGGCCGTGGGCGAACGCGGCTTGGACGCGCCTGGTGATTATCGGGATGCCCTCCTCCGTGGTGCGGGCGTGGCGGAGGGGCGCCACGAAAACGGCGCGGCGGGGGACGGTCTCGTCCTCGGAGGGGATGCGCTCGTCCTCGCGCCGGGAGAGGAGGTCGAGGAAGCTCTCCATCGTCCCGGCCTCTATCTCGAAGCGGCCGGGGTCCGTTGCGTCGGGGTTCATCGGGGGTCCTTTCTTGGGCTTGGGGACGGGACGAATCAGGGGCGCGGGCCGGGCAAGGGGACGCCGCAGCGCTCTTCCGAGCAGGAAGGGAGCATGGGCGGTTCCTTGGCGGAGCCGCCGCAACTCATACAGGTCTCGTCGAGGCGGTCAGGCTCGTGGCCCGTGCCGAAGCAGTCCGCGCAGGTGTCGTTGGCGCAGCAGACGGCGCAGATCTCGGGGTCGTGGGTCACCGGAGGCCTCCCGCGGTAGATTCGTCGGGCTCCGGCCGGTCGAGTTGGTCCTCCGCGCAGAGGGCGTGGACGAGGTCGAAGCCTCCGGGGTCGCCGTCGTTGTAGAAACGGCGCTCGTAGCCGATCTCCCCGTTGCATAAGGGGCAGACGGCGGCGGCCATGCGGCGGGTGTGGGCGCAGTCGGTGTGCGGGCAGGGTTCGGCGCAGGGGCCGTACTTGGTGCCGGGCGCCGCCAGGGTTGAAGCGGCCATGCGACCTCCCGGGTTGGTTGACGCTGCAAGGAGGAACGCCGGTCCGGGACGGGCGCCCTCGCGGGCGAGGGGCGCGCGGACCGGGCCGCGGACGTTTTTGGGTGAGGAGGGTCTAGACCCTACGCCCGGCCGCGAGAACGCGGGTGTGGAGGCGCTGGAGATCGGCGCGCTACGGACCGCCCGACAGGCGGGGGCTGCGCGTCTCTTCTTCGCGCAGCCCGTCGAGGGTGAGTCGGCGGCGGACGCCCTTTCTCTGGCGGCGCAGCACGGTGACGTCCTTGCCGAGGTTCTCGCGGAGGCGGCGCTCCTCGGAGGCGTGGTAGTCGTAGACGTCGGGCATCGTCTCCAGGAGCATGCGCCACTGGCCCTGACCGGCCTTGACACAGGCCCCGGAGCAGTTGGCGTGCTCGAAGCCTAGCTTGTAGAGCTCCTGGCGCTCGACGCCTCGCTCCTCGCCGAGCCGGTGCATCTCCTCTTTGGAGATCTCGGGCTCGTCGCACAGGGGGGAGAGGACCTCGTAGGGCCGCCAGCGCGCCCAGGCGCCGAGGTGGCGGTGGGCCTCCGTGCGGTCTATGCCGAGCACGAGCCGGCAGTCGTCGGGGGAGTAATTCTCCGTGATGTGCCGCTTGAGCAGCTCCCTCTTGAGGACGCGGGAGCAGGGGTCGATCCGGGAGTTGCCGATGAAGCGCTCCTTCTCGAAGACCTCCCAGACTGCGAGGCCTCGTGAGAGCCAGAGGAGGTTCGGGATCTCGCGGGCGGCTGCGCCAGAAAGCTCGGCGAGGGCCGCCTTGCGGTGGGGCAGGGTCTCGCGCGAGAGCGGGAGGAGATCGAGGGCCGCCCGGGCGAGCGGGGCTACCGCGCGCAGCGGGACGCCGGCGAGGTCGGCCGCGGCCTCGATCAGGAACCGGTAGGAGTCCGGGTGCTCGCCGAGGACGTCGGCGAACATGAGCACGAGGTCGTCTCTGGGGACCCCGCCGTCGAGGAGGCGCCGGGCGGCGGCGTAGGAGCCCACGCCGCCGGAGAGCTGGATCAGGTAGCGCGGACGTCGCACGGTGCCCCCTTCCTGCACAGCTGCGCGGGCGGAACGCTCTACCCTTCGGGTGTGGACGCGGCGCCGTCGAGGGCCTCGAGGATCCCCTCGCGCTGGCGCCTCTCGCGGGTGAGCGTGAGGTCCAGGGCAAACTGGTCCACGTGCCGGTAGACGGCGTCGCGGACCACCTCCTGGAGGAGGTCCGGCGGCATCGCCTCGGCCTGCGTGGTCTCCCCGGCCCAGCGCTTGCTGCGCGAGTCGGTGCTCTTGGGCGGGGCGGTGTCGAGGTCGTACTCCTCGACCTGGGAGCGGGTGAGGGCGACGCGCTCGGGGTGGAAGAAGCCCTCGACGCGGCCGTCGGCGGGGTCGGAGAGCGCCCCGACGAGCTCGGCGACGAAGGCGCCGGCGTCCTGGGCCATCGAGACAAAGATGGACTGCCCGCTCGGGTCGTGGTCGCCGACGTGGAGAAAGGCCGTCGGCGCGTCGGCGCGCGCCACCCGTTGGGCGATCTCGTGGGTGACGGTTACCGAGCTGAACCCGCCCGTCGAGTACACGGGGACGTGCCACTCGGAGACCATCCGCGCCAGCATCCCGGCCATCATCTGCGCCTCGCACCAGAGCTCGACCGTCTCGGGCTGGCCGTCCTGGTGGGAGAGCTCGAAGTTCTCCGCGGCGGAGCGGACGCTGCGCCAGAAGGACTCCGGGGAGGACCAGCCGCCCCCTCCCAGGGTCGTCGTGCCGTCGTCGCGGATGGCGTGGAAGGGGATCAGGCCCGCCCTGCGGGCCCTGACGAGGTGCTCGCAGAGCCTCTTGTAGGCCTTCTCGCTCTTCGGGAAGCCGTGCTGGCCGACCAGGCGGTAGAAGACCTGGCGGGCGGTCATGGCGCCGTAGCGGGCGTACTCCTCGAGGACCTCGCGGACCTGGGCGAGCACGATGAGGGTCTCGGGGGCAGGGTTCCACGGGGCGTAGCCCTTCGGCCGGCCGCTCAAGTCGGATCGAGGGGCGGGACGAGCGAGCCCTTGTAGCCCACGAGCACGCCGCACAGAGGCAGGGATTCGAGGTAGCGGCGCTCCTCCGGGCTCTCGAACTCGAAGAAGAACGACTGCGACGCCCCGTAGGCGTCGAGAGCGAGCAGGAGGCCCGAGAAGAGGCGCCGCCCGTCGGGACCTTCGGCTTCGAGGACCAGGAAGAGGCCGGGCTCTTCGTCGGCCGGTTGCATCCTCCTGTGGGGCACGCCGTCTTCGGCGGCCAGGTGTTCGGCCAGCTCCAGGCGCGCCAGCCGGAAGGCGCGGTCGTAGGGATCTTTCTCGCCGGGGTCGTAGTACAGATGGGCTCGGATCATCTCGTGCCTCCTCGGTCAGTCGTTGAGGGCAAGCGCTACCCGCCCAGGATGCAAACGTGGGGATCTCTCGACCCTTTGGTGTTCTCCGTCTTCCCGACCTCGTCCTCACGACATCGCCTCAAAAAGCGACGGTTGGGAGGGGGTAGCCGGGGAGCCCGCGGCCCTTGCCAACTCCCGCAACTCGCCGCTCCCGACCTGCAGGCCGCTCCCCGAATCGTCCAAGCCCGGCCTGACGGGCTTCCCTTTTTTGTCGCGCGGCCAGGCGTCGCGGAGCGCCGGCGGCAGGTCCCTGACCGAGATCCTTTTCGCCTCGACGTCGCGGTCTTGGGAGGAGATGTCGAACTCTTCGCCCGTGAGGAGGTCCAGGAGTTGCGTGGCGGCCGTGTAGGGCGGGTGGGCCCGTCCGTCCCCTTTGTGTGGGTGTGATGTCCCGGAGGAACCTGTGTAGAGGCCCGAGAGCATGGCGCAGATCCTCTCCGTGCCCGAGTCCCACCGAAGGCGGTAGAGGGTGTAAAGTCCGCCGCCGGCGTTGTCGGTCGCGGTCCTCGGGACTTGCTTTAGTGGAGGACGGTCGGGGTGGTCTTGGTGCCACTCGATGCCGTTGCCACGGTGCCAGCCTCTCACGCTAAACTCGCCCTTCTCAGTCGTTCGGAGCGCCCGTCAGCCTCGGCGAGTCGCTCGGCGACGTGGTCGGGCATCGGGTGGCCGCAGCGCCTATGGAACTCCGCGCTCGCTTTGAACACCTTCCAGTGGAGATCTTCGACGGCTTTGGGCCGCTCACAACCTCTCCTCGTCTATCTTGTCGACGAGCATGAGCCCGGCACGTGATGCGTTGCTGCGGAGGCGTCAGCGGATCGGGGGCGGCCAGCCGGGATCGACGTGGCCGGCCTCGAAGGCCCTCGCGTACCGGGGATCGTCGCGCTTGACGAAGACGCCGACGGTCGGGGGTTGGGTGGTGTCGAAGACGAAGTAATCGTCCGGGGCCTCAAAGTGGCCGGTCTTCGGCCCGTGCCGACCTCCGTCGACCCTGAAAAGGTGCCCACAACGGGACCCGCCGGCGAGCCCGGAGCCGCCCTCGACCACGCGGATGCGGGCGGCGCAGTAGGGGCAAACGAAGTGATCGTCGTGGGTGGTTATCGTCTGTGCCACGCGCACGGTCTCCTTTCGGCCGAAGTTCTGGGGAGGGAACCGGTCGGGGCGGGTCCCTCGCAAGGGCGGGGACCCGCCCCGGCTCAGATCAAACCGGAGTTGCCGCACACCGGGCAGGAGGGATGGCCTGTGTCGGGATCTTCGGAGAAGGAGCAGACGTGGCCGGTGAGCTCCTCGAGTTCTTCCAGGCCACGCCGCATGGCCTCTCCGAGGCGCTCGGCGGTGGAGCGGAAGGCCGGGTCGTCTTCTTTGGGGTCGTAGCCAGTGATCCGGACGTTCTGCTCGTGGCGCCTCGCCTCGTCCAGGAGGTCGTCGATGGCGTGCTCGGCCTTGTCGGCGAAGGAGGTATAGAGCACGTCTTGTATCTCTCCCTCGGCACCTTGCAGCGCCTCGCGGATCGCCGGCGCGCCGTGGGTCCGGAGGGCGGGCTTGGAGGAGAGGCGTCGGCGGACGATGGAGAGTACGGTGCTTGCCGCGTTCCGGCAGCGGGTTGCACGGTCCATGGTGTTTATCTCCTTTGTGTGTATCGGACGAGGGGTGCGCGGCCGTTCACCGGCGGAGTTTTCGGCGGGCTTGCGCACGACTGAGACTCCTTTCCTTTGGCGGGCGGCGGGGCTTCCCCCTCTGGGGGCCCGACGGCTCCACGCCGCCCGAACGCGGTTTGCGCGGCGGAGACGGGCGCGGGCCGTTTCCGGGTGAAGCGGCGGCGGGCGTGCGGGATAATCGGTGTCCGCTCGCGCGATTGTTGAGTCCCGGGGTGGGCGGCGAGCTTGACGGGAAAGTTGGCGGAAAGGCGGCTGGTATTTTGCTCGACGGCAGACCCCTCTCCCGGCAGATCCTAGCGGACGTCGAGGCGTTTTTGGCCCAGGGCCGTGCGGAGGACCTGACCCTGGACTACAAGCGCGAGCTAGGGAGCTCGAAAGGCGAGCGGGCCGAGATGTGCAAGGACGTCTCCGCCCTCGCCAACTCCGAGGGCGGGATGATCGTCTACGGGGTTGACGAAAACCCCGACCGGACGCCGAAGCTACCGGCCGTGGGGACGGCCCGCGCTTTCGGGCGTCAGAACGTCGAGGAGTGGGTGGCGCAGGTACTGCAGGGCGGGGTGCAGCCGCGCATGGACCTCGACGTCCAGGCGTTCCCGCTTTCGGGCGACCCGAGCCGGTGCTTGCTCGTAGTTAGGGCTCAGCCGAGCCGTTCCGCGCCTCACATGGTCACCCTCAACGGCGACAACCGCTACTACGGCAGGTTCTACAGGCGGGGCAACTTCGGGAACAGGATCGCCGAGGAGTACGAGGTGAGGGAGATGATGGAGAGGGCCCGCAGGCTGTACCTGGGACTGGAGGAGGAGCTAACGCGCAGGGGGTACGGCGACCCAACATCGGGAACCTTCGGGGACAGCCCCTACAACCGCCGCCTCTCGGCCCGCTCCCCGGACGGGGGCGTGGAGGCGGCGACGCAGTGGGCCAGTTTTCTCCTGCTGCCGACGTCGCCCGCCGAACCGGCCTTCGCCGACCGCGCGAGCCTCGTGGACTGGTTGGATCCGAATAAGCGTAGGTACGAGCCCGATCGGGCGCGATCGTACCTCCCCACGGCCGTACCGAGGCCCGTGCTCGGCGGGGTGGCGACGCTGGGCGTCGCCTACCAGGACGGGAGGCCGGTCGACGGCCGGGTGAAAGACTACGTGCGGGTGGGGTTCGACGGGTCCGTGGAATACGGGTTCGCGCCGGCGAGCGTGACGGGGTTGCCGGACGGGACGGAGGTACCGTACTTCATCGGGACCAGGATCGTCGCGAAGCTCTGGCAGACCCTGGGCTTCGCCGCGGACGTGAGGGCGCGGCTCTCGATGGCGGCGCCGCACCTCCTGAGCGTCAACCTCGCCCGGACGGAGGGCGCCATCCTCGCCGTTTTCGCCGAGGGCTGGGAGGACCCCAGGGGCGACTTCTTGGACCTGCAAGAGGCGCCGAGGTGCCTGGAGCCGAACGCGCAGATCAGGCGGGAACTGCGGGCGGAGGACTTCGCGGAGATCTCGGCCGCGAGCGCCACAGACCCTCCACCGCAGATGAGGGAGCTCGCCGAGGAGATCTGCTTCGCCTTCGGCATACCGCAGCCCGTGCTGTTTCCCCGAGCCTGAGCGTTCTTCGGGCGGCGATCGGCGCTCCGCTCTCACCGGAGGCCTGACGCGAGGGCACCGCGTCCTCGCGTTCCACGCAACGGGCGGGCAACCGCGGCGCTGCGGCCTAGAAGTCCGGGGGCAGCGGAGGCGGAGGCGATCCGGGGGTCAAGCTCCAGCCGTCGTCGCCCACGTGGTGATCTCGCTCGGCGTCGGTCCGGTCGAAGTAGCAGCACCGGTACGGGAAGAACTCGAAGTCGGGGTCTTCGCCCTTCGTCTTCGCGATCCAGGCCTCGAAGTCGTCTTCGCCCTGCCAGAGGAGCCGGAAGTTCTCGGCGGGTCCGATGGCGACGCCGCAACCCCAGTTCTCGTAGGAGAAAGAGGCGTCGAGCTCCATGAGGGCGTAGAAGTGGTGGCCCGAGGCGGTGAGGAGCTCGCCGCTCTTGACGGTGAAGCTCTCCTGCTCGTCGGCGATCATGCGTTCGGCGACGGCGTCGGTATCGCCCAGGGTGTAGAGGGCCGGCTCGGCGTTGCGGCCCTCCCCGTAGGCGAGCTCTATTCTGGCGCCCTTGAGGCCCTCGCGCTGGTCCTTACGCATGGTGCGTCTCCTTCGTTGGGTGTGGGTTACGGGAGCTCTTCGAGGAAGACGTGGTCGGGCAGGCCGATGCCGCGCACGAGCTCGCGCTCGGTGTCGTCCTCGACCTCGACGCGGAGCCCGAAGGTCTGGTAGCTCTGGTGGGCCTCGACGAGGAACCTGAGCAGGGTACCCACCTCTTTTGCGCCGCTGGCCTTTATCTTGATGCGGCGGGCGCCGAGTTCCCCCCAGGTGTCGTGCCTGAGGTGCAGCCTCTTGGCGCGGTGCTCCATGACGGCCAAATCGGCGTTGCGGTGGTTGAGCTCGAACGGGTCGCGCGAGGCGGGCCGCTCGCGGGAGGTCACGGTTGCCACGGCCGACCTCCTAGCCGCCGGCCGGGGAGGCGGGCCTCTCCGGCAGGGTCCTCCCCGAGAGGCGCAGCTCGTCCAGCGGCCTTACGAGGACGCCGACGGTCCCCTCGAGGAGCTGGTGGGTCCTGGCGCCGACGCTCGGGCTGGGAACCCCGATGTCCGGGAAGATGGCGAAGGCGGCGGCGCTGCGGGCGACCGGCGCGACGTCCTCCACCGAGCCGGAGGCCTCCAGCTGCAGGACGGTCGCGGGCGGCGCGTCCGGGGAGAAACGGCCGGAGGGGAACGTGCCCAGGCGGACGTCGAGGCCGGCGTCCTCGCGGAGGCTCAGGAGCTCGGCTAGGCCGCTCAGGTTGTCGGAGGAGGAGTCCTCGACGGGATCTATGATGAGCCCGTGAAAGAGGGTCACGGCGTCGGCTTTCAAGGCGTCTCCTTTATTAGAACGGTTCGCTGCGGCGTCGCGGACGGCGCGGTCAGGCGACGTCCTCCCGCCTTTCCTCGGCCTCCAGCTCTTGGTGGAACTGCGCCCAGACGGCCGGGCTGATCCTCGCGAGGTCGGCGCGGCTCCGCGGGGCGTAGAAGGTCCTCGTCACGGCGTCGAGCCGCTCCGGGGGGAGGACCGGGGCGCCGGTGGCGGCCTCGTGTTCCTGGCGCTTGGTCTCGACAAAGGCCAGGTACTCCCTGTAGACCTCGCCGGCGTCGCGACGGAGGAGCGCGGGGGAGTAGAAGCCGCGCTCGTTGCGGCGAGCCCACTGCCTCAGCCTGCGGTACGGGTTCCTGGGCGAGCGCTTCTTCGCCCACCGGATCAGGCCCAGCGCCCTGCCCACCGGCTCGCCTTCGAGGGTCTCGCGGATCATCACCCCGTCGAGCCGGGGGTCGCCGGCGGCGAGCTCCTCGGCGCGGAAGACGTCCACCCGGGCGGGGCGAGCACGGCCCGGTTCGGACGGGGAGTTCTTGGGTCCTACTACCATCTCGGGGCCTCCTAACCGAAGAGCGTGAGCGGCGCGTCGTCCTGCGCCTCGGGAGCCGCCGGTTTTCGTCCGGACGGAGCGGGGGGCAAAGGACGCCTCTTTTTGGGCCGTTCCGGCGCCGGTGGCTTCTCCGGCGGGGGTTTCGTCGGGGGTTCGGGCGCGGCCTCGACCCGGAGGGCGGGGTCTCCGAGGGCGAGCAGCCGCTCGGTGCAGTGAATCTCCTTCTGGACGTGTCCTGCGAAGCTGCAGGGGCGGTCCACGCCGGCGCCGCAGCGGGGGCAAAGGAGGTCCCGGGGGTGCAGGACGCGCCGGGGCTCATGGGGCGGGGTCATGCTCCTCCCCTCGATGGGTTCCGGGCGGGACGGCGAAGTTGCATTTAAAGGAGGCCGTGTTCCTTGAAGGAGAACGCGGAGTCCCCGATCACGACGTGGTCGAGGACCTCGATGCCGATGGTCTCCCCGGCCTCCACGAGCCTCCCCGTGACGTCCCGGTCCTCGCGGCTGGGCTCCGTCTTCCCCGAGGGGTGGTTGTGGACCAGGATCACCGCGGCGGCGCCGGCCTGGATGGCGGGCTTGAAGACCTCGCGCGGGTGGACCAGGGAACTGGAGAGGGTCCCGATCGAGACGATCTCGGTCGCGAGGACGGCGTTCTTGGTGTTGAGCAGGACGACCACGAACCGTTCCCTGTCCAGGTGCGCCAGGCGGCCCCTGAGGAGCGCGTCCACGTCGGCGGGAGAGGAGATGATCGGGCGGTCGGGCGTGCGCGCGGAGACCATCCTCTTGCCGAGCTCGGCGGCGGCCAGGAGGGCGGAGGCCCTGGCCTCGCCGATCCCGGGGACGGCCATGAGCTCGTGTACGGGGGAACGCAGCAGGCCGTGGAGGCCGCCACGCTCCGAGACCAGGCGCGCGGCAAGCTCCAGCGTGCGGGCGTCGCCGGTGCCGGGGAAAGCGGAGAAGATCACCGCCAGGAGCTCTGCGGGTGAGAGGGCCTCGGCGCCGGCCGTCCGGAGCCGCGTCCTGGGCCGGATCTCTTCGGCGATCGGCGCGCGTGGCCGGTCGGACACGTCGCGGGCCGCCTCCCAACCGGGAAACGACGGGCTCGCGGTCGGTAGTGCGGCGACCGCTTCTGCCACGCCGGGCGCCCCTCGCGTGACGGCGGCTCCGCCCTCGGCAAACTCGTCCATCGCGAGGCTCCCTTCGACGCGCCTTCCAACACGGCTCTACGGGAGGAATCGCGGGCGCTCGGGGATGATCGAGGCCGGCGCGTCCCCTGTCAGGGGACAGGACGCGCCGGTCGGCGGACCAGCCTATCCGAGCGCGAAGGGTCGGGCCAAGCCATCTGTTCGCGTCCTCCTCGGAGGGGGCGAGCACTCCGGCCGGATGAGGGAGAGCACGGTCTTCTTGCAATGGGCGCGCGGCGTGCTCTAGAATGAAGCATCGTCACACAACATTTATGATACTTACCCACCCGCGCGACGGTGGTGCCGGCCGTCGCGGCCTCCCGAACAAGAACCAGACCCGTTCGCTCGACCGAGATAACGCCTGCCCCGGGCCGCCCGGAGGCGGGTTCGGCGCGCTTCTCCGGTCCGACGCGCGGTCGGTCGAAGGGGTCCGCCGTGGCGGATAGGATGGAGGGGACCGTGCCCGAAGGCGGGGCCCGCGCCGGGGGAGGGGACCTCGTGGACGACCGCTACGCGTTGCGGGGGCTGTTGGGCAGCGGCGGGATGGCGGAGGTCTACCTCGCCTACGACGCGGTGCTCGACCGGGCGGTGGCGCTGAAGATGATGCACGGCCGCTACGCCGATCCCGGCATGCCGGAGGGGCGTGTGACCGATGGGGGCTCCGACCCCTCGATTAGCGCGGAGCTCAGGAGGGAGGTCGTGGAGCGCTTCCGGCGCGAGGCGCGGGCGGCGGCCGGCCTCTCACACCCGTCCATCGTGGCCGTCTACGACCAGGGCTCCGGCGAGGACGGCACGCCCTACATCGCGATGGAGTACGTGCCGGGGGGGACGCTCAAGGACCGGATCCGCCGCTACGGCGCCATCCCGCCGCTCGCCGCCGCGGAGACGGCGCTGCAGATCGCCAACGCCCTGGCCGCCGCGCACGAGCAGGGCATGATCCACCGGGACATCAAGCCGCACAACATCCTTATCACGGCCTCCGGCGACGTGAAGGTCACGGACTTTGGCATCGCCCTGGCCACGGCCGGCGCCGCCGCGGGCGCCATGGAGGGGGCGTCGGCGCCGGTCCGCCCGGGCCTGGGCGACGGCCACGACCTGACGGCGACCGGGGTGGTGATGGGAACCGCGGGATACATCTCGCCGGAGCAGGCCCTCGGCGAGCCCGCGGGACCCGCGGGCGACCTTTACTCCCTGGGCGTGACGCTCTACGAGATGCTCACGGGCGAGTTGCCGTTCAGGGCCGAGACGGCGATGGCGACCGCCGTCAAGCACGTCGGCGAGCCGCCCCGCCCGCCGCGCGAGGTGAACCCGGCGGTGCCCCCCGGCCTCGACGCCGTCACCCGGCGTCTTCTGGAGAAGGACCCGCGGGGCCGGTACCCGGACGCCGGCTCGCTCGCCGCGGACCTGCAGCGCATCCTCGACGAGCCCACGCCCGAGGGATCGGCTTCCGGGACCAAGACGGTAGCTCGGCCGTCCCGAGGTAGGCGGAAACGCGGACGGGGGGCGCTGGCGACGCTTGCGCTGGTGTCTATCCTCGGCGTCGCGCTGGCGGCCTACGCGTGGGCGTACGCGCCGGCCGGCGGGTTCGGTTCCGGCGAGGTGGCACGCGGGCCGCTCGGTGGGATCCGGGACGTGCTCGAGGGCGTCCCCGGGCCCGTCGGCGGGAGCAGGGCGAGCGCGAAGCCGGAAGCGAAGAAGCTCCCGGTGCCCGACGTGGTGGGGATGCCGCTGGAGGAGGCGCGCGGGGAGGGATCCCCCGCGGAAGGCCTGAAGGTCGTGGAGGAGGGCCGGGTCGCGAGCGGCGAGCCCGCCGGCGTCATCGTGGGCCAGGAGCCCGCGCCCGCGCCGGACCCGGACGCCGAGCGCCGCACCGTGGAGGAGGGCTCGGAGATCTCCGTGATGGTGAGCAAGGGCCAACCCGTCGAGGTTCCGGACCTCGTGGGCGACCCTCGCGAGGAGGCCGACGAGGCGCTTCGGGACGCGGGCCTCGAAGGGGCCTTCCGCGAGGAGAGGAGCGACCCCGAGGGGGAGGGTTCCGTCGTGCGCCAGAGCCCGGGCGCCGACGAGCGGGCGGAGCGCGGCTCCGAAGTGACGGTGACGGTGGGGACCGGCCCCGCCGAGGTCGAGACGCCGGACGTGCGCGGCTCGACGCTGGAGGCGGCGCGAGCGCTGCTCGAAGAGGCCGGCCTGCGGCTCGGGGAGACCGAGCACCACCCGAGCGGGGAGACGAAGGCCGGGGACCTCTACGCGCAGGACCCGGCCGCCGGGGAAACCGCCGAGGCCGGCGCGGCGGTGGACGTCTCGGTGAGCATCGGGCCGCCCCCCGTCGAGGTGCCGGACGTGGTCGGGCTGGACCTGGACGACGCCAAGCGGGCGATGCTCGACGCCGGGCTGGGTTACACCGCCGTGGAGGCGGCCCCGGGCCAGGCCGAGGTCGGGACCAGGATGGGCTCCGTCATCTCCACGAACCCGGCGGCCGGGACGGAGCTGGAGCGGGAAGACTACGTGGAGCTCGTCTACGCCGCCGACATCCCGGAGGTGACCTCTTCGGCCTCGTTCTCCGCGTCCCCGCCCGCCTCGCCGCCGGCGTCGTCGGCCGACCATCTGGCGGAGCCCTCTTCGGAGCCCTCTTCGGAGCCCGCGGCACGGCCGTCGGAGAGCACGGAGGCGGCGTCGGGGCCTCCACCGCCGCGCGAGGGCCGGTCGGAGCGGCGTACCGACCGGGACGGGGGGACGCCGCCGATCACCTCGGACGGCGGCCGGAAGGCCGGGCCGCGCAGGTGAGGGAGGCCGGCAAGACACCGATCAACGAAAACGGCGTGGAAACGAGAGCGAAAGGAGCGTTCTGGAGATGGTAAGCGCAACGCAAGAGGCGACCCGGCGGGTGCCGGTGTACGCGACGACCGGTCCCGCCTCGTGGGCCCTGGCCTACGAGCTGGCCGCGTTCCTGGTCGACCACGACGGGGGCGGCGAGCCGCTCCGCGTGGCGCTCGTGGACACTCTGGGGCGCGTCGAGCACCCCGGCCCGCAGCAGTCCTCGCTCGGCGCGGGGATGCCCGCCCTGCTGCGGGACGAGCGCCGGCGGATGGGCGTGCTGGCCTGCCCGGACGAAGAGGGGGCCGGCCGCGACGGGGGAGCCGAAAACGGTCCCGGGGGCGGCGCGGACGTCGGGGAGATTCTCGGGCGTCTGGACGAAAACTTCGACGCCGTCGTGGCCTGCTGCGGGCCCTCGCCCTACGGCCGCCGCTGGCTTCTGGCCGCCGACGGTGTGGTCGTCTGCGGTGCGCCGGGCGGGGAGCTCACGGAGATCACGGAGGCCACCACGGCGGGCTTCCGGCAGAGGCCGGGGCCGGCGGTGGTGCTCGCGCCGATCGGGGCGTCCGAGGCGGACCTCGACGGCGTCTTCGCCGCGGGCTACCCCGCCTGTCCCCTGCCGCGTGCGAGGGAGAGCGCCGACTTCCAGCCGGCCCTCGGGTCGCTCTCGGAGGGCCTCTTCGAGGCCACCGGCCGCCGGCCCGTCTTGCGTCGGGACGAAGGCCAGGACGGGGACCAGGGCGGGGACCAGGGTGGGGGTCAGGGTAGGAGCCGCGAGATCTCCTCTTCGCCCGCGCGCCGGGCGACGCCCCGGCTCGTACAACGCATGAACCGCCAGGGCGAGTGCCACGGCAAGCGTCGGGGGGCGACGTCGCCTTCCGCCGGAACGGCGAGGACCTCCACGGCGGAGACGCTGGAGAGGAGGCTGCGGCTCTCGCTGCGCGAGACGACGGTCGGCGGCTTCTCCCGCGTGTGCGTGGGCAGCCCGAAGGGCGGCGTCGGCAAGAGCTCGATAGCCTACGCGGTGGCGGGCTCCGTCGCCTACTACACCAACATGAGGGTCTGCCTGGTGGACGCGGACCCCAACTTCGGCTCCATCCGCCTGCTCGTGCCGCACCCCGTGGCGGACTCCGTGGTGAGCCTGGCCGAGGCCGCCGGCGAGATCGGCAGCCTCTCGGAGCTCCGCCGGTACGTCTCCCAGAACGAGCAGATGAGGCTGGACGTGGTCCTCGGCCCCGAGCGGGCCCACGAGATAACCCGCTTCGAGGACCTCGGCGAGGCCTACGGGCGCATAGACGCCGTGCTGTCCAGGTACTACGACATGGTGGTCTACGACCTGGGGCTGGGCTTCAGGGACCCGGCCATCAGGCGCGTCTTGGCGCTATGCAACGAGCTGATCTTCGTCAGCGACTCGGAGGTAGTGCCGAGCGCCATGCTCGCCGACGCCGTCCAGTACGTGGCGAACCTCGGCGTGGACCTCGGGCGCACGACGTTGGTCGTGAACCACCGCCTGCCCCCCAGCGACGAGTCGGCGGCGGCCGAGCAGGTGAGGACCGCTCACCAGGCGAGCCTTCGGAGGGTCACGGAGGTCCCCTACGACTCGCGGATGAGCCAGATGCTCAACCGGCGGTCGTTCCACGTCGAAGAGCTGGACACCCCGACCCGCCTGGGCGTGCTGACCACCGTGGCCGCCTGCCTCGAAGGCCTCAAGGAGGCCAAGACCGCGCCGAAGGCCATCGGCGGCGGACGGGGGAGCGAAGCGGGGGGCGCGGTTCGGGCGCTCGAGGGCGACCCCGAAGGCGAGAAGGTCGTGCCGGCGGCCCGGGCCGGGACGCGCGGGTAGCGCGCGCCGGCGAAAGCGAAGCCGGGCGTCCGAGGGATGGGAACGGAAAACGCAGAACGGAGAGGAGCGTGGCTGAAAGTGTACGAGTCGAGGCCCAGGCGTAAGGAGGGGGAGCCCATAGAGTCCCTCGTCGGAGAGGCGATAGAGCTGACGGCGTCGCGCGAGGGCGTGCCGACCGGCGCGGTCGAGGACGGTCCGGGGGAGCGCACACGGGCGGGACGCAACGCCGGGAGCGTCGCCGGTAGCTCCGCCGGCGACGAGCAGGCGGGGGGAGGGTTGTTGCTGGGTCTGCGGCTGCCGTGGGACTCGTGGGACCGGGAGCGGCTGAGCGGGGCGCTGCTGGCGGCCGTCGCCGTCGCGGCGCTGGAGGCGCTGGTGCTGGTGACGATCTTGCTGGCGGCGCTCTAGGACGGGCCAGGGGGTGTTCGTGGGAGGACGCGGGTCAAAATCTGGCGGGAGGTCTTCGGGCGGCGGCTACTCCGGCGGGAGCCCCAGGAGCGGAGGCGGGAGCCGAGGTTCGGGCCAGCGAAGCTCGCGCGGCGGCTCGTCGAAAGGCGGCAAGGGCGGTGCCGGCGGCGGAGGCCGCGGTGGCGCCGCCGGGGCAGTGATGGTCGGGGGCGTGGTCCTCGGCGCGACCTTCGGTGGAGGCGGTTCCTCGGGCGGCAAAAAGAGGCGCGGCGGGCGCCCGGGCGAGGGCTCCGGGCGGTAGGCGAGGTTCTTGATTCTTGAACGTCGAAGCTGAACTGCGCAGGGGCCACCCCCAGGGTTCGGTGGACGCGCTGAACACGGCGCGCGGGTTGGGCCTGGGCTTCGACTCGGAGGGCGGCCTGGGCATCCCGTCCATACCGCCGCCGGCGCGCGGGGCGGGGCTCCCGGACGTGCTCATCCCGCACAAGACGCGCCTCAACCACCAGCTCTCCCTCGAAGACGAGCAGTTCACGAGCGCCGTCCACTTCTTTCTCGAGGACTACCGCTTCGAGGCGGTCTGGAGCACACCGCTGAAGGGGATCTCCTACGTCAGGAGGGTGGGCTACGCGCTCTCCCCGGACTTCTCGCTCTACCGCGACTGGCCGCTGGCGCTGCAGCTCTTCAACGTCTACCGCAACCGCTGGTGCGGCGCCTACTGGGCCTCCGAAGGGGTGGAAGTGATCCCGACCGTCTCGTGGTCGGACGAGGCCTCCTACCCGTTCTGCTTTATGGGGGTGGGCCGGGGCTCGCCGGTGGCGATCTCGACGGTGGGCGTGAGGCTGTCTGACCCGGAGGAGAGGCGCCTGTTCGAGGAGGGGTGCCGCGAGATGCTCGAGCGCATCGAGCCGCGGGCGGTGCTCGTGCAGGCGGAGAGGCTGCCGCGGGAGCTTCTGGGGGGAAGCGGCCTCGACGGGGTCGAGGTGCGCCTCTACCCTCCGCGCTGGAAGTCCATAAGGGAGGCCCGCAAGCTCGCGGCGGGAGGCCGCGCGTGATTCGTCAGGGCGATCGCCGGGGGAACGGCGGAGGCTCCCGCCAGACCCAACGTTTGAAGGGCTTCCTCGACCACATACTGCTCGCCCTCATCGCCGAACGGCCGCGCTACGGCTTCGAGCTCCGGGAGATCCTCGGCGAGGTGCTTCCCGAACCCACGGTGGCCGACGGGAGCATCTACCCGCTGCTCTCGCGGCTGAGGGAGCAGGGCCTCGTCTCCTCGCGGACGGCTCGCAGCAGCGAGACGGGCCGGGAGAGGCGCTACTACGAGATCCTGCCCGAGGGCCGCGAGAAGCTGGCCGAGTGGGAGGGGCAGTGGGAGCGCTTCAGGGGGGCGATGGACTCGCTGACGGTGGACCGGACGCGGTAGGCCGAGACCGGCTCAGGCCACCCCCGCGGATCTCCGCTGCCGAATCCCGCGGCGCTGCTCGCGCCCGGCCTCGCCTCGCAGCACGGCGTCGAGGTCGGCCAGGCGCTCGACAATGAAGCAGAACCCGCGCCTCTCGTCCTGCTCCACTCGTCCCTCCAGCAGGTACGCGCTTGTCTCGTACAAAACGTGCCCGAACCGGTGGTAGGAACGCTCGAAGATGGTGCTCTGCAGGAGCCCGGAGGCGTCTTCGGTCAGCAGGAAGTGGACGAGCGCGCCGCTCCTTGTCGGGGGCGCCTGGAGGGTCTCCAGGACGCCGGCGGCGCGGGCGCGGGTCCCGTGCGGGAGGTCTCGCAGTTCGCGGCCGGGCACGACGCCCAAAGCGCCGAGCGCGTCGGCGTGCGCGGCGAGCGGGTGGCGGCGGAGGTTGAGGCCCAGCACGTGCGACTCCCACCTCTCGAGGTCCGTGAGCGGGGGCGGCAGGGACGCGACCGCCGCGCGTCCCTCCCTGGACTCCCACCAGGAGGTCGGGTGGGGGAGTGGCAGCTCCTGCTGGTTCCCCCTCCGGCGCTTGTTCGGCAGGCCGCCGGTCTCGGCGAGGAGCGCCGCGCGGTTCCGCCTCGGGTGAAGGCCGTCGAGAAAGCCGGCCCGGATGAGGTTCGCAAGGACGTCGCGTTCGACCGGGGTCCTGCGGTAGAGGTCGGCGGCGGAGGCGAAGGGCCGTCTCTCCCGCTCGGAGAGGATCGCCGCGAGCGCGTTCCCCGAGAGGCCGCGACAGTAGGAGAGCCCGGGCCTGAGGGCGCGGCCTTCCCGCTCCACCGAGAAGCCCTCGCCGGAGCGGCGGAGGTCCGGGGGCAGGACCGCCACGCCCCGTCTCCTGGCCTCGTTGAGGATCACGCGCGGGGAGTAGAAGCCCATCGGCTGGGAGTTCAGGATGCCCGCGGTCGTCTCGGCGGGCCAGTGGGCCATCATGTGGGCCGACCCGTAGGCGAGCTCCGCGAAGCTGGCGGCGTGCGCCGCGCTGAAGCCGTAGCGCCCGAAGCCTTCCATCCAGGAGAAGACCTCCTCGGCCTTGTCCCGCTCCACGCCGCGGCGCGTGGCCCGGCCCACGAACCACGAGCGCAGCTCACCGATCGCGCCCGGCCCTCGGTCCTTCGTCATGGCGCGCCGCAAACGGTCCCCCTCGGCCAGGGTGCAGCCGGTCAGCTTCGAGGCGACCTCCATGACGGACTCCTGGTAGATGAGCACCCCGTACGTTTCTCGCAGGATCTCTTCGATCTCGGTGAGCGGGTAGGAGACGGGCTCGCGGCCCTGCTTCCTGGCGACGTACGTGGTGACCAGGTCGGCCTCCAGGGGGCCGGGGCGGAAGAGGGCGACGCCGGAGACGATGTGCTGGATCCTTCTCGCGCCCAGGCGCCTTTGCAGGCTCATCTGGCCGGGCGACTCCAGCTGGAAGACCCCGACCGTCTCGCCACGACGGATCATCCGGTAGGTCGCGGGGTCGTCCTGGGGGAGGGAGAGGGGATCCACCCTCCGGCCGAGCCTCTCCGAGACCATGCCGGCGGCCTTGGAGAGGGCGGTGTGGGTCTTGAGACCGAGCAAATCCAACTTGGGCAACCCGACGAACTCCAGGTCGTCCTTGTCCAGTTGCACGCGCACGAGCCCGTCAGTGCCGCTGGGCTCGAGCGGGGCTATCTCCGAGAGGTGCATGCCGGCGGCTCCCAGGACCAGCCCGCCGAGATGGGTGCCGGGCTGGTGGAGCCTCCCTTCGAGGTCCTCCGCGATTTCCAGCAGCAGGGCGTAGCGCTCCCGGTCCTGCAAAGGATGGCCGCGCATCGCCGGCGAAGAGAGCGCGACATCCCACTCGGAGGCGTAGTTCACCAACCGGTCGCGGTCCCTGATCCTGCGCGGCACGTTTTTCGCGAGCGCGTCGACCTCGGCGGGGGAGTAGCCCAGGGCACGGCCGGCCACGCGAACGGCGCCCCGGAGGGACAGCGTGTTGGCCGTGGCCGCCACCGCGGCGCCCACCCCCGAGTAGCGCCGCATCAACTCGGAGCGCACCGCGTCCCGCCTCTCGGAACAGAAGTCCAGATCGACGTCGGGAGGGTCCTCGCGGCCGTCGTGGAGAAAGCGCTCGAACAACAATCTGTGGGCGAACGGGTCGGGGGTTGTAAGCCCGAGGCACCGCGCCACCAGCGAGTTCGCCGCCGAGCCGCGGCCCGTGACCGGCGTGCCCAGCGACCGCGCTATCCCCACCGCCTCGTGGGCGATCAGGAAGTAGCCCGAGAAGCGCATGCGGGCTATGACCCCGAGCTCCTTGTTCAGGCGCGAGCGCACCTCCGACCCCGAGGGGAAGGCGCCGTCTTCTCCACGGAAGGTCGCCGGGTAGAGCTTCTTCGCCCCGGCGAGCGCCAGGCGGGCGAGCCGGCCGTCTTCGGTCTGGCCTCCCTCCAGGTTCGCGCCGGGGACCAGCACGCCCCGGCCGAATCCGCCCAGCAGCGGGACCGCGCCGGCGCATCTCTCGGCCACCAGTGCGGCGTTCTCCAGGGCATCCGGCCTGTCGGCGAAGAGGCGCGCCATCTCCCCGGGCGGGCGCAAGAAGAGTCGATCGGTGGGCCGGTAGCGGGGCGGCGGGAGCGGGGCGAGGTCCCTGGCCGCCGCCAGGGCCTCCGAGAGCCGATGATTGCGCGGGCGCAGGTAGGTGACCTCGCCGGCGGCGACGGTCGGAACCCCGCAGCGACCGGCGAGGAGCTCGACCGCCCGCATCCGCCTCCTGGAGCCCTGCGTCCCGTCGTCGGAGAGCCCCACGTACACGTTCGCCCGCCCGAAGGCCTCCGCGAGCAGCGCGAGGACCTCGGCGGCCCTCTTGCGGAGCGCCGCGTCGGGGGACAGCGCCAGCGAGGGGACGAGCCCGAACGGGACCGCGCCGGTCAGGCACACCAGGTCCCCGCCGGCGGCGGCGGCGTGTTCGAGGAGCGTCTCCGAGGGACAGGCCGGGTTCCTCCTCTCGGCCGCGGAGGGCCACGAGGCGCCCTCCGCGGGCAGCAGGTAGGCTGTGAGCAGCCTCGAGAGTGTTCGGTAGCCTCGAGTGGAGGCGGCGAGCAGGACCACGTGGCCGCGGGCGGCGCCGGCGCCGTCCCCGACCTCCACGGTGACCTCGGCGCCGACGAGCGGGGAAATACCCGCGCCTTCACAGGCATTCAAGAAGCGCGGTATCCCGGCCAGGGTGTCGCGGTCGGTGAGCGCGAGCGCGCGCATCCCGAGCTCCACGGCCGACCCGACGAGCTCCTCCGGGCTCGCCGTGCCCAGCCCCCAGCTGAAGCCGCTGCGGACGTGGAGGTGGCAGAAGACCCCGGCGGGACCACCGCCCGGGTCGTTCAATCGAGGACGCGCAGGAGGGTCCATGACCCGGCGTGGTCGAGGGCCAGGTCCAACACGGAGCCACCCGCGAGTTGCACTCTGAAGCAGAGCCGGTCGGAGCCGCGGCCCGGCGTCCACCACCCCCGCACCTCCCGCCAGCGCTCGATCACGCGCTCGACCCGGCTCCTGCTCGCGCGCCGGCGGCGACGCCGGCACCCCGGCCGCCTGGCGAAGCCGCGCACCAGGTGGGCGCTCCCGTCCGGCCTCGCGAGGACGTGGCAGACCTCCCCGGTTCCTTCGAGCCCGCCTTCCCGGATCTCGCCCGCCCTCCGCAGCCAGGCCGCGCTCTGGCGCAGGTGCTCGGCTATCTCCTTCTTGTCGCCGGGGCCCAGGAACAGCGGCTCCTCGAAGCCGGCCGGTCTGAGCGGGTGGCGGTGGATCTTTGAAACGCTCGCCTCCACGGGCGCTCCTCCTCTCGTCTACGAGGAGCGCCCGAAACCCGGCGACCGGTGCCCGATCGGGGTCGAGAAAACCGCCCGAATCCGGTAAAATTACCGGTAAGGGCGAGCGCTTCCGCGACCTCTCGAAAACCTCCACAGACCGGCTCGGTTTGGCGACAGGGACCGGTCTTCCGGAGGCCCGGGGTTAGGAGGCGCTCCTCTTTCTGTCTTTACCCTTTCCATCATAGACCAAAAAGATTTTTGACCGCAAGTGCGAAACGCGCTAGAGTGGTGTCGAGCGGAGCTGGGCGGTGCTACCCGGAGGTTTTCGGAGATGTTCCCGAGGAGGCTCGAGATCCTGAAGTTCCTGGCCGGCGAGGCGGGGGAGGGGAGGAGCCCGACGATCCCGGAGATCGCCGACGCGGTCGGCGTTTCGAGCACCCAGACGGTGCATCACCACCTCAAGGCGCTCGAAGAGGAGGGCTACGTGACACGCTCGGCGGGCAAGGCCCGCTCGGCGGTTCTCACGGAGAAGGGTTTGGACGCTGCGGGCGGGGGGATCCCGACGCTCGGGCGGATCGCCGCGGGGCCGGGGATCGAGGCGGTGCGGACGGAAGAGGCCTCGACGGTGGCCCGCGAGCTCTTCGGCGCGGGGCGTTTCTTGCTGGAGGCCAGCGGGCAGTCCATGACCGGGGCGGGCATAGAGGACGGGGACCAGCTCCTCGTCGTCGCCGACCCCTCGCCCCCGGACGGGACGATCGTGGCCGCCTTGCTGCAGGGCGAGCGGGTGACGGTCAAGCGGCTCTATCGGGAGGGGAACGTGATACGGCTCAGGGCGGAGAACGGCGAGCACCGGGACATAGTGGCGCCGGCCGAAGACGTCGAGGTGCAGGGCAGGGTCGAGCTGATCCTCCGCCGGCCGTGGCGCGGCCAGGGCCGGAGCCGGCGCTGATCGGGAAAGGTCGGGGAGGGCCGGTACAATCCCGGCCATGCGCCCCGGTACGATCGCCGATGCACCTCGCCAGTAGCCACGTGCAGCCGACGCCGCGGGGCGGGCGCTGCCGAGTGAGAATCTTCGAGCCGGACGAGGAGGGCGAGTTGCTCGGCGACAGGGTGGTAGTGGTCTGCTCGGAGATCGAGGGCAACCCGGGCGCGGGGGTCACGGAGGCCGCGGAGTCGATCCGCGGGGCGGTGGTGGAGGCGTTCCGTCTGGTGGACCCGGTCTGGATCGAGCACCACCCGCCGGCTGCGACCGACGGCCGCACGGAGACGTGGGAGCTCGTGGTCTTCCCGACGACGGGGAGGCCGTCTTGGAAGGCGCTCGACCGGGGGGCGGTGGAGACGCTGGTGGGGCGACGCTTGTGACACGGAGGGGTTTTGGCCGGCGGCTTGTCGCGCGGGGGAGCGGGACCCATCGTCGCCTCATGAGAGCGCCCGCGCAGACAGGCGGCGCCTCCGGTGGGCCGGCGGCGGCGTAGCATGCCGCACGAGGTCCGCCTGCCGGGCGAGAACCCCACGCTCGGGTTCGCCATCGACTCCGCGGCGCGCGAGGGCGAGGAGATCCGCGTCAGCTCGACGGAGTTCACGTCCTCGGGGGACGGCGAGATCTTCGTCTCGCGCCTGGAGGGCCTCGCCCAGGAGCTCCTCTCGGCGCTGCCGCAGGGGGCGCGCGTCGAGCCCTCTCAGGTTGACCACCTGGTGGGGATCTACCGTAAGGACATGACGGCCACCGTCTACCTCAACGAGTGCGACATCAGGGCGCAGGTGAGGTCCGCCCGGCCCTTCGGGGCGCGTGAGCCGCTGGGCGAGGACGACATGGTGGACGTGGCGAAGGTCGCCTTCGTGGTGCGTGAGACCGAAGAGGAGATCGTCTTTCCTCCCGACGCGGGCGTGGTGGCCGTGTTCTCGTACGGGTGGCGCAAGGGCATCTTCTTCGACCTGGCCCCCCTGCGCGAGGGCGTCGGGGAGAGGGACTACGACGTCGCGGGGCGGCTCGGCTCGTGCATGGCGTACCTGATGAATGCGGAGATCGCCTCGATGGACACGGAAACCTGGGACTTCATGATAGGCCGCGGATGGTTCCCCTTCATCGGGCTGCCGAGGCGGATCTCGCGGAACCTCGTCGGCTTCGCGCGCTCGCGGATCGACCTCGACGTCGTGCTGCCGGAGGTCGTCGAGGCCGTCGGGGCCGCCGTGCCGCGCTTCCGGGAGGCGTGGGAGCAGGCGGAGCTCTTCGGGCCGCACCGGGACCTGCTGCTGCGCGCGCTCGAGCGGTTCGAGGCGGGGGACTACATGAGCTGCACGGCGCTGGTCCACTCGCGCATAGAGGGCATCCTGCGCTCGATCCACGAGGCCCTGGGCGGGACCGGGAACCCAAAGCAGAGGGTGCTCGCGAGGACGGGAACCGCGGGCCGGCGCTCGTCGCTGCACGAGAACAGCTGGCTGCTCCCGGATGGGTTCGGAAGGTTCTTGGAGGAGGCGTACTTCGCCAACTTCGAACCCGGCAAGCCCGCCACCCTCTCGCGCAACAGCGTGGGCCACGGCGTGGCGAGCCAGGAGGAGTTCGGCGAGAAGGGCGCGTGCCTGAGCTTGCTCATCGTGCACCAGCTCTTCTTCTACCTGCCGGAGACCGAGGTGGTCGAGGAGCCGGCCCCCGGCGCGGACGGGGCTCCCGCCGGCGAGGACTGAGCCGGGACGGGCGCAGCCGTCCCGGTCTTCACGGGCCACGGGCCGCGCGCTCCATCGCCCGGACGACGAGGTTCCGCAGCTCAGCCTCGTCGCGAAGCGCCGCCGCGCCGGGATGCCCCTGCTCCTCCTGGACGGCCGCGGCGTTTCGTAGGCGGGTGAGGCGTCCCAGCTCGTGGTCCAGCAGGTTTTTCACGGCGTTGGGCCCGAGGCGGCGAGCGGCGCGCAGGCGGAGCGCCGGCACGACGACGTAGTCGGCCGCGAGGTACGCCAGGGCGATCGCGACGCCCGCGCCGGCGGCCAGGAGCGCTAGTGTCCGGTGCTCGATGAAGATTTCCATTCCCAGGCCGATCAGGGTCTCCTCTTCGGTGGTGTGGACGGCCATCACAAGACGTTATCGACCCAGTTCGAAATAGCTTTAGGCCGGGGGAAAGCAAGAGAGGGGGAGAGGATCGTCCAACCCCGCGGGCTTTCGTGCAACAGATACTCGCCCTCGCTGCTCGGCCATCTGCCCGTCGTCTCGCAATCCGCATCCCCCTCCTCCCGGCCCACGCAGCCGAGCATACGCGCGTGGGGGACCGTACCGAGCCGACCAGATTGCATTATCATTCGTCACTAGCATGGGGAGCGTTATCGACAAGGTGCCGTGGGGAGAGGTCGACGAACGCATCGGCGTGCAGCGCACCAACAGGGAGGCGCATTCTCCGGCGATCTCCGTGTTCCGTTGGTGGGCGCGCAGGCAGCACCCGGCGATGGGCGCGATACTCGACGCGGCGCGGGAGGAGCTCGGCGCGGAGGGGCTCGTGGTCAGCGATCCCTTCAGCGGCGGGGGCACCGTCGCCATAGAGGCCGTGCGCCGGGGCCTTCCAGTCTACGCCCAGGACCTCTATCCTTGGCCCGTGCGGGGCCTGGCAGCCGCGCTCAACCCCGCAGCGCTGGAGTTGCTCGAGGACGCCGCCGACCGGTTGCTCGACGCCCTGGAGCCTTACCGCGCCTGGTACCGACGTCAGGAAGGCGACGTAGTCTGGGAGGCCACTCATGTGCTCAGGGTCAGGGTGATCCCGTGTCCCCACTGCGACGTTCCTATCCACCTGTTCAGGGAACCGCTGGTATCTGTGGCGTCACGCGGCAAGGACGAGAAGTTCGCGTTCTTCGGCTGTCGCTCCTGCGGGACCGTGAGCCGCAGGCGAGCAAGCGTTCGCAGCTTCGGGTGCGCCGGGTGCTCGCGCAGGTGGCCCGTCGAGAAAGCGGGGAGGCCCCGTCCTGACGAGTTGGTGGGGTGTCCGCACTGCCGGCGCGGCGTGGCGCGCTCCTCCGTCAGCTGGGGGTCTGCGTCCTGGCGGCCCGTGCTGGTGCAGGAGAGATCCCCTTCGTGGAGCAAGAACGCGTCTTCCGTCCTGCGGCCGGTCGGGGAGGGCGATCCCGTCGGCGACGTGGCAGAGTCGCCCGAGGAAGAGGAGGCTCTGAGGCTCGACATCCCGGATGGTCTCGAGACCAGGCACTTGGTGCTCTCCGGGTACCGCACGTGGGCCGACCTGTACACCCACCGCCAACTGAGGACCCTGCTGCGGGCGTTGGACCTGGTTCGCGAGTTCGACTACCCCGAGGGCGTCAAAGACCGTCTGGCCCTGGCGGTCCTCGGGGCCTCGGAGATGCCAGGGTACCTGTGCCGGTGGGACCGGCACAACCCGAAGGTCTTCGAGGCGATTGCCAATCACCGCTACGCGCGTTACACGCAGGTCGCCGTCGAGGCCAACTTGCTGTCCCCGATAGGGAGAGGCACGTTGCCCAGACGGCTCCAAGCCGCCCAGAGGGCCCTGAAGTGGCTGGTAGAGAGCGCCCCCATGCCATCGCGGATCGGCGTCCGGCAGAATGGCGCGCCGCGCCGGAGGTTGGGGCCGGGGGAAGTTCTCCTCGCCACGGGCACCAGCGCGGAGCAGGGCCTGGAGGACGGTGGCGCCCGGCTCGTGCTGACCGATCCCCCGTACCACGACGACGTCCAATACGGGGAGCTTGCGCGCCTGTTCCACGCGTGGTTGGGCGCCTACGACGGGGTGCAGGCGAACCCGGACGAGCACGCCGAAGCCGCGCCTAACCCGACGCGCGGGGCGGACACCCAAAGCTACGAGGACACCGTCGCCGGGTGCCTGGCGGAGAGCCGCCGCACGCTGACTGGGGACGGGCGTCTGATCCTGACGTTCCACAACAATGACATCGCGGCGTGGGAGTCCCTGAGCAACGCCCTTCGCAGGTCCGGCTTCCGGGTCGTCGGGCTCGCGGTCGTCGACTCGGAGAACGCGGCGGACCACAGCAAGCGGGGCAAAAGGGCGTTCCTCTGCGACCTCGTGATTGAGTGCGTGGCGTCCGCGGAGGCGGACACGCACCCGGGGGCGCCGCAGGTGAGCACCCGGGCCGACACCGACCAGCGCAAGAACCTCCTGGCCGCCGGGCTCGCCGTCGCCGAGGCGTGCAACGGCCGCCATGCCGACGGGCTCGGGGTTATCTACCGGCGCCACCTGGACGGGCTGGGCGGGACGCCGCCGGTGCTCATAGGGTAGCTAGAAGATGCGCCGGGGTTGCCGTGTGGGTTGAAGACCTCGCCCTCCTCGGGGAGGGCGAGACTCTGGCCGCGGCGATGCTCAAGGACGAGATCCCCTTGCGCGAGAACGGGGCTCGGCTGGTAAGCACGGTCGTGGAGCGCGTGAGCGGGGTCTTCTGCGCCAGGCTGCCCGTCCGCTCACGCGGGGTTGGGAAGCGCCTGATCGTCGTGGCTCCCGGCGCAACCCAAAGCCTGGGCCGGTACCTGGCGGTCAGCCTGCTGCTCGCCGACCTCGTTCATCGGGAGGGCTCTCGTGTGGCGGAGGGTGAGCGCGGCCCGCTCGTGCGCGGCGATCTCCTCCTGGTGACGCAACGCATCCGCCGTTGCGCGGAGCTCTTGCGGGCCCTGCGCGTCGGGTCGCTCGCGCTTTCGGATTACTGGCAGATGGAGGTCCTCTCCAAGTACTCCCCGTCCCCAAGGGGGACCAGGCCGCGCGTGTACGTCGCGAACCCGGGCTGGAAGCCCCCCTCCGGGGGGACGCGCGCCTTCGGGTGCGTCATCATCGACGCCACCCATCCGCGCACCGCGGCGCACCTGGAGGAACTGCTGGAGCACCCGACGGTCCGATCGGCTCGGGCGCAGGTGGTCATAGTTCCCCCGTGGGAGGAGGGCCGCCTGGCCGCGCTCCGCGAAGCCGAGGGGACGGACCACGGTTGCTGGGCTTGGGATCCCGCGGCCGTGAGCGCCGTCGCAGGACGACTTTCGGCGGAAAGCGAACCCGTTGAGGGAGGCTCGGTCCCGGCCGAGCCTCCGGAGCGGACGATCCACGTGTGGGAGGACGAACCCGTTAACGAGGCGTTGCTCCGGGCTCACGAGGTCCTCGCCGGGGCCGTGAGGGTTGGCGGCGTTGGTGCTTGGGTTCCGGCGCTGCGGGAAGGGTGGTCGATCTACCACCGCCTCCGGCAGCTGGCGGTGCCGCTCATACAAGCAGAGGAGCAACGGCGGCTGACCTACGGGACCGTGACCTTGGCTCGACGCCTGGCCTTGCTCGAGGAAGACCGGCCGACCGCCGCGGGCCGCCTCGGCGCCTACCTCGATGTGTCTTGGCCCGTGCTGATTCGAGCCCTCAAGGACGCCTACGATCTGCTCATCAGGCGGTCGGAGCCGGTGAAGTTCTGGGCCGCGGCGAGCCTGATCGAGGGCCATCTCGAGGGGAGGGTGCGCGGGTCGTACGGGGGGCTGTTGCGGGTGGTCGCGCCCACGGAGCACGAGGGAAACCTTTTGGCCTCCCTTCTAGGCGAGGTGGTCGACGGGTGGTCCGAGGCGCTGCAAGACGGCCTGGTAAGCCTGAGCACGGCGCGCGGCGAGCCGAGGCTTATCGCGGAGGGCGAGCGGGCAGAGACCGTCTTGCTCGGCTACCGCACGGGAGAAAACCGGTACCTGGACGTCTACCCGGGGGTGCCGGTCCACGTTTTGGCCTACCCCTACGAGGCGGTGATCGACGCGGCGAACCAGGGCCGGGCTCACGCCCCGATCGAACGGCTGCAGGACGACGGCGTCCGCTCGGCGATGCTGCGAGAGATGGCGCCCCCGTCCGGAAGGGAGCCGGCGCGACCCGCGGGATCAAACGGCCGCACGACGCTTCGGGACGCGCCCTTCTCGCCTCGAGCCCGCATAGTCAGGCGCGCCGAAGGGGGAGGGAAGACCCGACTGGTGCGGCCGGCCGAACCCGACGCCGTCGAGGCGCTCGATCTCGGCGACCTTTCGACCGACCAATTCTCTTGGGCGGACGAGACCGTGGTCGGGGTCCCGAGCCGTTCGGCTTCTCCTGGGGAGCCAAGAACCCCAGACGCGAGGCTCGTCGAGGTACTGGACGAGGAAGGAGAGCGCGTCGTCTACGGGGAGCGCCACCTCGTGGACGTCTACTACCCGGCGACGGAGAGGTTCGACCGGACGGCCGCCAATGACCTGCGCCCGGGGATGCTGGTCGTGGCCCTGGTCGACGACCGCTACGACGACCTCTTTCAACGCCTCGTCGAGGCCATGAGGGACGAGCGGGGATTGGAGGTCCCGCTGATCCTGGACCTCTGGCGGCGGGCCAAGCAGGCTGCACTCGCCAAGCACGGGGGCAACAGGCGGCGCTTGTACCGGGAGCTCGCGGGGCGCGGCCTGTCCGTCAACTACGAAGCGGTCGCCGGGTACTACGCCTCCGGGGCGAATGAGGCTCTGGCGCCGGACAGGTACGAGGACTTCGAGCTGCTGGCCCGGGCCAGCGCGATGTACGCCGACACCGGCGGCATGAGGCTGGCCTTCGCCGGCATCCAGGCCGAGAGGAGAGCCCGGCGCAGGTGGGGCAGGCGGCTCCACGGGGTCCTCCGACGCCTCGCAGGAGGGGCAAACTACGAGGCGGCGCTCGAGAGCGCGGATGCGCTCGGGACGCCGGTTGAGGAAGTCGTGGCGGCGGTGTCCTTGCGGGAGGTGCGAGCCGTCCGTCGGCTGGACGACGGCCCGCCGGACGCGGCAAGGGGCCGAAGCTCCAAAGACCAGCCAACCCTGTTCTGAGCGATACGAAGGAGACGCCGTGACCGAAACACGCGCACATAAGTCCCCGGACCGGGAGCCGTTCTCTTACCAAGACGAGTTGGTGCTGGTTCGTCACCTGGTCGATGACCTGGAGCGCCGGTTGGCCGGGAGGCACGAACGGAGGGTGCTCAGAACCCTGCCGAGCGACCACTGCCATCTCGGCGTGCTGAGCCCGCGCGACCCCGACGTCGCGCAGCCGGAAGCGCTGGAGGAGGAAGCGGAAGACGGGACCGGGATGGGGGCCGTCGCGGAGGGCGGCGCCGGCGTCGGTAACGGCCCCTCCGGTCCCGCCGGCCCGGAAGGGGCAGGGGACGCGGCGCCGGGCGAGTCGGACGCGGAACGCTCGGACGGAGAGGGCGAGGAAGAGGCTTCATTCGGTAGCGCCGAGCAGGCCGAGGCGGAGAGGCGGGGGGCCGGACGGGACGCCACCCGCCGACCCCCGTCGTCTCTGGGCTTCGAGATCGAGGCAGAACCAGGCGAGGACGGCGACGGCGAGTTGACCGTCTCCGGGAGCTTCGCCGTCTACACCCAGCACTTCCCGACCTTCGAGGAGCAGCGCCGGCAGCTGGGCGAAGCCGACGGGGGGGCCGGGCATGGCGGGGCGAACAACTCGCCCCGTGCGCAGGTGTCGCTCCTCGAGGTGTACGAGCGGCGCCGGGTGGAGGTGCCCGCGCTGACCTTCCGCCTAGAACACGGCCGCGGCAAGGAGCGCCTGACCGACGACGGGCAGGTGCAGCGTGCCCTCGACTCGGTGCTCGACTCGGCGGTCGCCGAGCCGGACATCCGGCGGGAGTTGCGCGGCCCCGCCACCGTACCGGCCCAGGCGCTCGCCGCGCCCGAGGATTACGAGCGGCACCTCCGGGGAGCTACGCACGGGGGGCCGATAAGGCCGCCCTTGCGGGCCAGCCTCGATCTGCGGGTGAGCCCCGCCGACGGCGGGGGGATCCGCGTGAGGTGCTACCTCAAAAACGACACGCCCAGGGATCCCGTGCGGCGCTCCGTCGACCAGCGCCACGTGCTGGCCGACTGTCAGCTGGAGGGCTGCGTGACGCGCGGCGAGCTCCGCCCGGTGGAGATCCTGCCGGTGCCAAAGGACTACCAGTACGACCGACAGGTGTGGGCCGTCGGGCACGGGGCGAGCGCCGAAGTGGACGAACCGTCCGCGGCGGGAGAGCCCCGCAGAAAGGTTCGGACCCGGACCCTGGCCCGCTACGAGCAGCCGCGCCAGACCACCGTGCGGGAGCCGGTCGCGCGGTTCGAGGACCTCGCCCGGGACCCCTTCGGGGCGTTGGAGCGGATTCGGCGGGCGATGGCCGAGTACGCGGCCGACTGGCGGGAGCGCGTGGTCGAGGGCAACGAGCTCGGCCTCGACCCCGAGGGGCTGGCGCAGTGCCGGGAGGATCTCGAGGCCTTCGTGGACGAGGAGTCGCGCTTCGCCGCGGGGATAGCCGCCCTCGCGGCGGACGAGCGGCTCTTGAGGGCTTTTGTCTCCATGAACGAGGTGTTCGGTCGTACCTCTGCCGGCCGATACGACCGGTGGCGCCTCTTCCAGATCGCCTTCATCGTCACGCAGCTGCCGGCCCTCGCGGTGCGCGAGGGCGTCTCCCGAGGTGAGTGGCCTTCGGGGGAGGAACGTTCGTGGGAGAACGCCCTGGATTGGGCGGATGTGCTGTGGTTCCCCACGGGCGGGGGCAAGACGGAGGCCTACCTGGGCCTCATAAGCTGCGCCGCCCTCTACGACAGGCTGCGGGGCAAAAGCTTCGGCGTCACCGCGTGGTTGAGATTCCCTTTGCGCATGCTGAGCGTGCAACAGCTGCAGCGGGCCGCGAAGGTTCTTTACGAGACCGAGCAGCAGAGGCGCTCCCTGCTCGGGGAGTCGAGCCGGGACTCCGACTCCATCAGCCTGGGCTACTTTGTCGGGGGTACCAGCACGCCCAACCAGTTGAGGACCGACGGGGGGAGGTGGTCGTTCGAGCGGCTGGAGAGGGACCCCAAGCTTCGCGAGAAGCTCTTGCTGGTGGGCGACTGCCCAGCGTGCGGGCGGGCCGAATCCGTGGAGGTGGTCCCGGATCGCGCGGCCCACAGGATTCGTCACGTCTGCGCGGAGTGCCAGGCTGAGCTTGCGGTCTACGTCTCGGACGACGAGGTGTACCGCTTTTTGCCGACGGTGGTAATCGGCACCATCGACAAGATGGCCGCCGTGGCCTGGAATCCGAAGTTCGGCATGCTGTGGGGTGGCGCTGCCTGGCGGTGCCCGGAGCACGACGAGCACGGGTACGGTCTGGGAGACTTCTGCGTCTACGGCTGCCCGACGAACCCCACGAGCGGTAGGAGCCGGCCGAGGGTGCGCACCGTCGTCACCCCATACGACGGCGCGCCGAGCTTGCACGTCCAAGACGAGCTGCACCTCCTGCAGGAGGAGCTGGGGGCCTTCGCGGGTCACTACGAAACCCTCGTGCGCTCCTGCGAGGCCGCGGTAGGCGGCCTGCCGCCGAAGACGATCGCGGCCACCGCCACGATCGAAGGCTTCGAGCACCAGGTCCGGCACGTCTACGGCGTCCCGCACGCGCGCAGGTTCCCCGGACGGGGCTACAACCGCCTGGGAACCTTCTATGCCGCGCCGGACCGAGAAACGCTCCTGACAAGCGAGCGTAAGGCGAAGGCTCCGGCGGAGGCGTTCGAAGGAGGGCCGAAGACGGCGAGGCTCTACGTGGCATTCCGACCACCCCATCTGCACGCCGCCGACGCGGCCTCTCTGTGCGCGCGCCTTCTGCACGAGGAGATAGTCCGGCTCTACGAGGACCCGTACGGAACGGCCGCCTGGCTCCCCACGGCGCGAACCGAAGAGGAAGTCCGTGCCCTGCTCCGCTACTACAGCACCACCCTCACGTACGTGGGCTCGAAGGCCCGGGGGTTGAGGGTGCGCCAGGGCCTGGACCGCGAGGCCGGACGGATCAGGCCCGGCGGCGCGAGGGACCTCTCGACGGAGTTCCTCTCGGGGGACTCGAGCCTCGCGGACATCGCCGGCACGGTGCGCAAGGTCGAGGCCCCCCCCGATTGGGCGCAAGAGGGGCACCTGGACGCCACGGTGGCGACCAGCGTCATAAGCCACGGCGTGGACGTCGAGCGGTTCAACCTCATGGTAATGGACGGGATCCCGGAAGAGACGGCCGCCTACATCCAGGCATCCTCGAGGAGCGGACGTCGCCACGTGGGGCTGGTCCTGGCGGTGCTCGCCTCCTACTCGATCCGCGCCTCCAGCATCTACCACAGGTTCAACGAGTACCACGCGCACCTCGACAGGCTCGTTTCGCCCGTGCCGGTCAACCGGTTCGCCAAATACGCAGCACAGCGCACGGCGCCCGGGGTGCTCACCGGGCTGCTCCTCGGACGCTACGGGGTGCAGTCCAAGAGGAGCAACCTCGGCAAACGCAACGTGGCGGCCGAACTGCTCACGCCCTCGGAACGAACCAGATTGCCCTTCCAGGTCGCACCGGTGGATTTCCTGCGCGACGTCGAGACAGCCTACGCCCTGGCGGACGGTGTCTACCCGGAGGGCCTGGAACTGGCGATGGACGAGGTGCTCAAAGAGCAGACGAGGCGGTTCGTGTTGCGTGTTCGGGGAGGACGCGAGGACAAGGTCGTCGACGTTGTGCGGCCCGCCCCCATGACGAGCCTGCGCGACGTGGACGTGGGCGTCGGTTTCCAGCCGGCCCCCGACTCCGATTGGCAAGAACTCCAGCATTTCCGCCGCTCGTAGCGGCGCGAAACGCGAGATCCGAGGAGGACGTGGTGGCTTTCAGCAGGGGTCAGACGCAGGTTTTGTACGGGTTTCTGCCGGGCTCGGTCTTCGAGCACGACGACTACGGGTTCTGCCGGGTGACTGGGGTGGAGCTCCGCGAGGAGGGGGTGAACCGAAACGCGCTCTTCGACGCCTTAAGCGACGTTTTGTACCAGCGACAGGACGAGTCTTTGAGGGCGGGCTTCGCGGACCCGCGGGACGAGCGCAACCGCAACGGCTACGTCGTCGGCAGGCCCACTAACGTCAAGTTCGAGCCGTACCCTTCGCTGCTCGAGTGCCGGAGCTGCGGGCGGGTGTATCGGCTGCGCGATCTCGTGGGGCGGCGCGAGGGCGAGCCGGGGCGGTGCCCGGCCTGCGGCGGGGTGCTGGCGCAACTGAGGTACGTGCAGGCCCACAACTGCGGTCGCCTGGAGCAGTTGCACTACCCCAGGTGCCGGATCCACGGCGCCTCGTACGTGCGTCTCTTGGACACCGGGCGCGTCACCTCTGCCCGCTGGTTGTGCGGGGCCTGCGGCGGGGCGGAGATCGGAAGGTTGCGGATGACGCCCTGCAACTGCGCCTACAGCAACAGGGTGGCGCAGAACCAGTGGGAAAGGGGCCTGAAAACGGTGCCGGTGACGGACCCAGCCCTGCACCTGGGGCAGGTGGTCCCCTTCGTCAACTTCGACGAGCAGCAGGAGGGGCAGCTGTACAACGAGCCGCAAACGCTGGCGCTGATCCTCGCCCGGACGTGGGGCGTCCTCTCGGAGGCGGTCCCGGCGGTGCTCGAGCGCCGCAGGAGCCGCCGCGCGAGGGGGGCGGAGAACGGCGAAATGGACGAGACGGTGGCCGCGATGGCCCGGCAGCTGGAGGAGATCGAGCCGGACAACCCCCTCGTCCGACAGTGGCGGGAGCAGCAGGAGCGGGCCGCCCACCCGCCCGGGTCGGAGGCCGTGGACCGCGTCCGTGCGCTGCTCGGCCCCGCCGCGCCGGCGGACGACGCGGCACCGCCGCGCCAGCTGGTCGAGCACGTGGCGGTGCTGGACACCCTGCGCACCACCGACGCGCCGACCGCCGCGGGCTGGGCGCGGGCGCGCGGGGACCTTGAGGGGGCGGAGGGCCTCGAGGAGGCGGTCTCCGGCGCGAGCAGGGACCTCGGCATAGCCGACCTGAGGGTGGTCAACGACTTCCCGGCGGCCCTGTGCGCGGTGGGCTACACGCGGATCACGCGGGACCCCGGCCGCAGCATCCTCGTCCCGTTCCCCCCCGACGACCTCGAAAACAAGACCCCGCTCTACGTGGTGGCCGCGGAGACCGAAGGGGTGTACCTCCGCCTCGACCCGGTGCGGGTGTCCTCGTGGCTGGTGGAGAACGCCTTCGTCCAGGGGCCGTCGCCCGCCACCGAAGAGGAGGCGTGGGCCTGGCTGTACGGAGTGGCGCCCGGGCTGCTGCAGAACCGGTGGGAGCCCGAGTATGGCGAGGGTCCCGCGGTCGCGGTGCGCACGCTCTTGCACACCGTGAGCCACGTCCTCCTGAGGCACGTGGAGTGGAGCGGGTTCGGCCAGAACAGCGTCGGCGAGTACCTCCTTCCCGGCGCCCTGGCCGGCGTGCTGTACGCGAACCGGTACGCGGACACGAAGATAGGCGGGCTCACGGCCCTCTTTGAGCAGCGGCTGGGCACCTGGCTGACAAACTCGGCCTCCTCCGGGCGGGAGTGCGTCTACGATCCCTTCTGCACCGACGAGGGCGGCGCGTGCGTCGGGTGCCTACACCGGGAGCACAACTGTCCCTCCTTCAACGGCGAACTCTCGCGCGCGGCGCTCTACGGCGGGCCGACCCCGCAGGGGGAGTCAGGGAACCTCTCGCTGGGCGTCCCCGTCATCCGCCACGGGTACTGGGAGAACGCGCGAACGTACCCCGCGGCGGTGTAAGAAGGGGCGATTTTGCGACGGGAAGACGCTTCTGAGGAGCCGAGACCAGCTCGCGGCGACGGAACCGGCGCCGTAGACCGACTACTCGAGGCCCTCGCGGCCGACGAGGCCCTTTTGGCGCGATTCGCGGCGCCGCTCTGGGCAAGGGTGGGACGGACCGTGGATTTCGGGAACCTCCAATGGGCGCAAAACCTCCTCGACGACGAGCGGGCCCCGGACTTGGTCCTGCGCACCCTCGTGCGGGAGGGCGCCTTGCCCGGAGAAGAGATGCCCGCGGTACTGGAAGCGGGTCCCCTATCGCGGCTGCTCCTCCGACTGGCAACGGGAGAAGAAGCGGCAACCCCCGCTCGTGAGGAAGCCTCGTCGCAAGTGGTATGGACTCTACCCGCCGCGCTTCGCGTGGGCGGCACCGGCGGTCGCGGCGCCACCCCAGGCGCGACCTCGTACTTCGAGGCGGCTGTTTCGCTCATAGCCGGTGCTCGCGACCGCGTGGTGCTGCTCTCCCCTTACGTGGAGGCGCGCGGAATGGGTCTGCTGTTCGAGCGGCTCGCCGATGCGATGGTCAGGGGAGCGAAGCTCGTCCTCGTGACGCACGAAGCCTCGGACTTGGGTTCGGTCAACAGTCACGCCATCGAGGAACTGCGGCGGGCGGCGGAGCGGGTAGGCGGAGATCTGGCGGTGTTCTCTGCCGGAGGGGCGGGCCTCGGCGGGGACCGTGCTACTCACCCCCTCCTTCATGCGAAGATGGTGATCGTCGACGAGAGAATGGTCCTTCTTGGCTCGGCCAACCTGACCCGGTACGGATTGGGAACGAACCTGGAGGCGGGAACGAACCTGGAGGCGGGAACCGTCCTGGGACGAGAAGCGGCTGCCACATCGGCCGCCGTAGTAGATGCGCTGCTTGAATCGGGCCTCGTCGAACGGGCCTTCTCGACAATCAGAGACGCGCCCTCGTTATAGGCCCAGGTAGTCGGCCGCGTTGTTCTTGAAGAGGCCGCTCCTCCTCTTGTAGCGGTTGACGGTCGCGAGGTTCGAGTGCTTGGACTGGTCCATGATCGTCTTGTCCGAGGCACCCCCCTCGGAAGCCCCGGTGACGAGCCCCGCCCTCAGGGAGTGCCCGGTGTAGCGTTCGGGGTCGAGCCCTGCGGCCTGCGCCCTCTTGGAGACAACCCTGGAAACGGAGTCGGCGGCCATGCCACCCTTCCTCAGGTTCCCGTAGCGCCCCACGGCGCAGAAGAGCGGGCCGGCGTGGCGGCCGGTCTTTCTCAGCTCCCCGATCCAGGCCCTGAGGTGGGTGACGGGGCAGGTCTCCGGGCGACGGCCGTGCGGTATGCCCTTGAAGGTCCCCGCCTGCTGCTGGTCCGTCTTGGAGCCCCTGAGCAGCACGACGGCGCCGCCGTCCTCGAACTCGACGTCCTCGACGAACAGCGAGGCGAGCTCGCCCACGCGGTAGCCGCCGGCGAGCCCCGCGAGCAGGATGGCCCGGTCCCTTTTCGCCGCCGGGCCGTGCTCGCCGGCGAAGGCCGAGAGGACGCGCCTGACGGTGGGCCCGAGCATGGGGGCCTTACCCTCCTGGTAGGATCCGATCTCGCGGACGATGCCGCGGTAGGTGTTCTTGACCGCCTTCGTCTTCGTCGGGTCCTCCAGGTCCGCCTCCTGGTGGAGCTGGGCGATGGAGGCGACGCGGCGCCGGATCGTCGACGCCTTCAGGCCCCGGCCCGCGAGGTCCGCCAGGTAGAGCGCGACCGTCGCCGGCGCGGCGGGCAGCGGCGGGAGCCCGCCGGCGTCCACCTTGCACCACACCTCGAAGTCCGAGACGTCGTGGCGGTAGGCCTTGATGGTGTTCGGGGCGCGGGCGGAGCGGAAGTAGCGCTCCGCCCGCCCCTCCAACTCCGCCAGGGTGCCGGGCGGCGGCGTCCCTGGGACCAGCGCGATCTCGCCGGCTCTCCCCTTCGCGGTTCCCGAGGCGTCCGCGGCCACCGCTACCAGGGCTCCAGGTCTGGACGGGCCTGCTTGAACGCCTCGAAGGCCTCGCGCGCATCGGGCGCGAGCTCCCTCTGGACCTCCTCGGTGTGATCGGGATGCCCGAGCGACACGAGCGCGGCGCCGGCGAGGCCCCAGTCGAGTAGGCGATCGTTCCAGTGCTCGACCTTCATGCGCTCCAGCCGCCGGTCGCCGGCGGAACCCTTGTCGGCGATCACCTCACGGACCGCCGCGCGCAGGCCGTCGGTGACGTCGGCGGCGCGGCGGAAGAACACCTTCGGCCTGTAGGCGACGTTGTGCAAGACCCACCCGGGCTCTAGCTCCAAAAAGGCCGCGACCGCGCGATCGAGGGGCAGCGCCCCCTCCGCGAGCACGTTCCCGGAGAGGGTCTGGCCGACGAAGCGCCCCGGGGCGCGCTTCTGCAGCCAGCCGAGGGGCTCGGCTTCCCGGGAGATCCCTTCCGGTCCCGCCCGGTCGCGGAAGAGCTCGACGTTGGCGCCCTCGCGCATGTGGGCGAGGAAGCCCCTGACGACGTTCGCGTCGAACGGGCCGTCCCACCTGTCCAAGAAAACCTCCCCGCCAGAAGCCAGACGACGCGCACATCCTACACGATCGGGGCCGCCAACGTCGGGTAATTGTTGCTTATCCGACGTTGGAATTGACGAAGGATTACTCGACAGGAACGTGGACCGTGCGCGGCCTCAGATGTACTTGTGGTACTCCTGGAGCAGGTCTGCCAGCAGTTGGTCGTTGTGGGGATCGAGGAGGCAGCCGCGGTCTTCGGGCACGACCGCGTTCTTCGTACGACGCCGCTCGAACAGCGCGACCCCGATCCGGCTCGGATCGTACTTCACGCGGTAGAGGATCCCGTCCGGCGTCGCCGGGTGCTCGTAGATCTCGCGCGAGAGCGGCTGCGAGAGGGAGTAGTCCCCGGTTACCCTCTCGGGGTCTATGCCGGCCTGCTGCAACCCCGGGCCCGTGAGGTCCACGAGCCGCATGCGCCGGGCGATCTCGAGCTCCGCGAGCCTGCGCGCCCTGATCTCTGTGCGGTCCACGAGCCTGAGTTCCGGGTTGCGCAGGAAGGTCTCGACGAAGGCGCCGTACTCGTCGGCGCCCGCGTAGAGCACGCCGTACTCGCCGTTCGGGTCGTCGAAACGGTACTTCTTCTTGCGGCCGAAGTACACGGAGCCGAACCCGGCCCCGTGGAACCGCTGCCAGGGACCGCCGACGGGGCGGATCGGCAGCTCGTCGTCGAGCGGCAAGGGAAGCCGGGCCCGCCGGTGGGTCGCCGACGCCCCTAGCGGGCGCCCTGCTCGCCGTAGGAGGCCGCGAGTAGCCTCACGGCCTCGGCGTCCCCTTCGGAGAGCGCGTCTATCGCGCGCCGGCCGCCGAGCTCGTCGTGGTGGGCGAGAAGGAACTCCGCGCGCATCCAGGGGCTTTCCACGCCGAAGCCCTCGAGCACCTCCCTCAGGCCCGGCAGCAGCCCGTGCCGGGTGTCCTCGTCGAACTGCCAGACCGGGTAGACGTACTTGTTGGCCCTGGGCAGGGCGAGTATAGTGCCGCGCTCCCTGCGCTTGTCGAGCGCCGCCCGGCTCGTCAGCCGCCCGGCCGCCTGCTCGGCGCTCAGCCAGCCTCCCTCGGCGTCGAGCAGCTCCTGGCGGCGTCGCGCCCCGCCGATGCGGGCGCGCACGAGCGCCGGTTGCTCGCTGCGCTCTATCAACACGCGCTCGATCATGGCCGTCAGCGCCTCCCCGGGTTCGGGGCTCGCCAGCACCTCCCTGACCTCCCGGGGGTCCAGAGACTCGACGCCGCGCCCGAGAAAGGAGAGCGTGCGGGCCGCGAGAAGCTCCTCGTCCGCGCTTCTCGGGGCCGCGAGAAAAGCGCTCGCCGCGTTCACCAGATCGGGCTCGACGCCCTCGGCCGCCCTCCTCAGGTTCTCGACCTCTGTTGTGGCCATCCGGTTCCCCTCAGGTTGTCGATTACGTCCGAGGGACCATTATACGAGACGTACTCGACATAATAAAGAGGCGCGCGGGTTTGATAGAGATTTCAATTACTTTCGAGTGCGGGGATCTCGTAAAAAACGTTAGGGGGCCGTCTCGTGGCGCGCAGGGTGTTGGTTGGCGTCGTTTCAGGGTTGTTCGTCCGCTTTTCTTCTGCGCTACTTGATTTTCAGCGCTATCCGTCGTTCGGGATCGCGCGTTCGGGCCCTTGGCGGCCGAGGCTTCGCGCGTTCGGCTACCTCGGGCGGGCCCCTGGTTCGTGCGCCTGTAGTCCTCGGCCGCGGCTCACGGGTAGGGTACGCATCGGACGACGAGCCTGCCGGCGGGGACCGCGAGCTCGGTCGTCTCGGGGTCGCCCTCCTGGGCCTCTCCCACCGCCACCACTCGCGTCGACGGGGTGGCCCCGCTCCGCGACGGCGGCGAAACCGGGTCCGGTCACAGCCGCTCCCTCGATCGCGGCCTCCCGGGCCGGCCAGGAGCCCGCGTCCCGCGGTTGGAGCCCGCCTCTTCCGGTCCCGGCGACGACTCCGGGCCGCGTCCTTCGACCGCGGGCAGCGGCCCTCCCGGCCGGCCCGGCAGCCACCACAGGCGATCGCCGGCCAGGCGGAGCAGGGCCGGCACGAGCACGAGCCGGACCAGGGTGGCGTCCAGGAGCACGGCCGCGGCGAGCCCGAAGCCGAGCGCCTGCACGGCGGCTAGCTCGCTCGTCAGGAAGGCCGCGAAGACCACGAGCATGATGAGGGCGGCGAAGCTTATGACCCGGCCCGTGGACGACAGGGCCCGGCTCACGCTTTCGGCGACGCCCCGGCCCGCGAGGTGCTCCTCCTGCACCCGCGAAAGCAGGAAGACCTGGTAGTCCATCGAGAGGCCGAAGGTGACGGCGAAGACTGTGACTGGCAGGATCTCCTCCAGCGAGCCGAGCCCGCCTTCCGGGAGGCCGAAGAGCCCGCCGCCCACGCCCTCCTGGAAGACCAGGACGAGGAGGCCCAGGGCAGCCCCGACGCTCAGGGTGTTCATAAGGATAGAGAGCAGCGGGACGGCGAGCGAGCGGAAGGCCAGCAGGAGCAAGACGAAGGTCGCGCCGAACACCGCCGCCACGGCGAGCGGCAGGCTCCCGTTGACGGCGGCGGCGTACTCCAGGTTCTCGGCCGGGAAGCCGCCCACCATCACCGCGCCCCCCCCGGGCGCCCCCGCCTGCGCCGCTTCCTCGACGCGCCCCACGAACGGCCCCGCCTCTTCGGGCCCGAGGCGCCCCTCCGGGAGGACCTGCAAGAGCACGTAGCGCCCGCCGGCGCCCAGGGTCGTCTTTGCCAGGTCGGCCACGGGGCTCGCCGCTGCTGCGCGCTCCGAGGCGTAGAAACGCTTGAGGAACTCGGCGGGTACGTCGTCTTGCTTGCCGGTGGTGGTTGTCGGGCCGACCACGAGGTCCACCCCGTCGAGGCCCTCCAGGTCGCGGGCGAGGCGGTCCACGTCCGCCACCGCGTCCGAGCCGTAGAAGCTCTCGCCCTCGCCCAGGTCCACGACCACGTCGAGGGCGTCCATCGTGCCGCCGAGCCCGAGGCCGTTCAGGACCTCGAGTCCCTGGCGCGACTCGGCGGCGGTCCCGATCTGCCTCTCGGCCGGGTTGTAGATCCGGGCGCCGAGGAGGGGCAGCGCGAGGGCCGCGAGGAGCGCCGTCACCGCCAGGGCGTAGGGGACGGGGCGGGAGAGGACCGCCCCGGCGAGGGCGCGCCAGAAGCCCTCGCCGCGGGTCCGGGCGGTGAGGCGGTGCAGGAAGCGGGGGGCGTTCACCCGCCCGCCCAGGAGGGCCAGCATCGCCGGGACGGCCGTGACCGAGGCGGCCACCGCCGCCAGCACGACCAAAAGCCCCGCGACGCCTATCGAGCGGACCGCCTCGACCGGCGGGACGAGCAGCGCCGCCATGGAGACGGCGACAGTGCCCCCGGAGAACGCGACCGTGCGCCCCGCGGTGGCGGCGGTTTTCTCGGCCGCCTCGCGTGATGGTAGGCCCCGGCCCAGCTCCTCCCGGAAGCGGTTGACCATCAGGAGCGCGTAGTCGATGCCGACCGCGAGCCCCAGGATGGTGACGACGCTCTGGGCGAAGATGCTCACGGTGAGGTGGTCGGTCGCGAGAAACAGGGCGCCAAGCGCGAGCACGATCGCGACCACCGCCACGACCAGGGGCAAGAACGCGGCCACGAGCGCCCCGAAGGCCACGACGAGCACGGTGAGGGTGATCGGCAGCGCCGTCGTCTCCGCCCTCGCCACGTCCCTGTCGGAGAGCTCGGTGGCGTCGAGGTAGACGGCGGCGTCGCCCGTGACGAGGAAGTCCATCGAGGGGGGTTTCTCGACGCCCTCGAGCGCCTCGCGGACCTCGCCGACGACCTCCTGCGCGCGGGCGGCGTCGGCGCCCTCGATCCCCACGAGGACCGCCTCCGCCCGGCCGTTGAGCCCCGCGAGCCTCTCCGCGCCGTCGCGGTGGGTGGTGACGCTCCCCACGCCGGGCACGTCGGCGACCGCCCCGACGGCGCGGTCCACGGCCCGCTCGTAGGCCGGCTCGCCCGCGCGCGGGCCCCCGTCCCCGGAGCGCACCGCGAGGACGAGCTGCTCGGGGTCCCTGCCCGGGAACTCGCCCTCGAGGATGCCGGAGACCGCCGCGGGCTCGGAGCCGGCCGGGACCTCGACCGCGGCGCTCAGGCGCCCGCCGACCCCCTCGGCCGCCGGCGCCGCCGCGAGCGCTGCGAGCGCCCAGAACGCGAGCACGAGCCAGGGGTGACCGGCCGAGATCCTGCCCAACGCCCCGAACAACCCTCTCTTGCCGAACATCCCTGCCCCTTTCGGAGACGAGCTTTCCCTTGCCCGCCTACCCTACCGGGCGGGGCACGGCACGACTTGAACGAGGCGGCTGTTTTTGAAGACCTCGGAGGGCGCGAGGCCAAAGGTGGCGCGAAACTCCCGGCTCAGGTGCGCCGAGTCCGCGAAACCCGCCCCGTGGGCCGCCTCCGAGAGTGGGGCGCCCTTCGCCGCCCCGTCGATGGCGGCGAGCAGCCGCTCCCAGAGCAGGTAGCGCCCTATCGACATGCCCGTCTGATCCCGGAAGAGGTGCCTGAAGCGGCCCTCGGAGAGGTAGACCCGGGCGGCGAGCCGCCCGATGGGGCGCTCCGCGCGCAGGAGGTCCCCTTCGTGCATGCGCGCGATGGCATCCCGGATGCGCCCGTCCGGAGGATCCGGCCTGCGCCCGGGGGCCCCGCCGGTAGCGAAGCTGGCGCGCACCACGGACCAGAAGAGGCCCTCCGCCCCCGCGCAGTCGAGCGGCCCCGCGCCGGCCGACCTCAGCCCGGGCAGCAACGCCCGGAGTTGCTCCTCGCCCACGGGCCGAAGCGGGGCGCCGCCCGCAGGAAAGGTGCCGGCGGCGAGGTGCTCGGGGTCAGCCCAGACAAAGACCCCCGGCGCCCCCCGGGCGTCGATCTGGTGGGCCGCGCCGGGCGCGGCGACGAAGCCGGCCCACGCCTCGTAGGGCTCGTCCTCGCCCGGGCGGACCCCGAACTGTGATCCGAGGCTGACGCCCGCCTGCGCCGCGTGGTGGCGGTGGGGCGCGGAAGCGACGGGGACGCCCCCGACGTAGAGGGCCCGCCCGTGCCAGACGAAGAGCGCGGCGCGTCCGTCAGCGGCCGAGGTCGGGCGGGCTTCCGGGACGGGGCGCATCGCGTACCTCCTCGCCTAGAGTGTCCCCGGGCCCACGCGGGGCGCGGCCGGCGCATCGGGTCCCCGCCGGCTCATAGCGGCCCGCGTGGGGCGAACACGATCACGCTCGCGTTCTCGTAGGCCGTCCGGTACAGGTCCTCCCTCCTCTCGAAGGCCCGCCACGGCATGCCGGGGTAGAGCTTGTGGAAGACGACGTAGCGGACGTCGTTCTCCCGGATGATGCGCCGGGTGCGCCCGCCGTCGGGGTGGTGGAGCGCCCACTGCGCGTCCAGCAGGGGGCCGGCCCCGAAGGGCGGCAGGTCCCTGGCGCGCTCGATGCGGCCGATGTCGTAGGACTGCATACCGGTGTAGCCGCCCATGGCGAGCATGCCGCGGCTCGGGACGTACCCAAGATACGGTGTAGCGAGGATGCTGCCGCCGGTGTTGTGGTCCTCGAGCCACCTCCCCGCGGCGGCGACCTCGGGCGGGGCGGGCCTGTCCTTGGGCCTTGCGCTCGGTCCTGCGGCCTCCTCGAGGCTCCGCGCCGCCTGGGTGCCCACGAGGGCCGCCGCGAGGACCGCCGCCGCCACGGAGACCGCGAGGACCGACCTCCCGCCCGCCCGCGAAGCCCACGTGGCCCGCAGGAGGGCGACGAGGGCCAGGGCGGCGAGCAGCGACAGCGGCACGCCCAGGTCGCGCTCGAAGCGGTCGGGGAAGCCGGAGTAGGGGGTGAGGCTGCCGACGAACAGGAGCGCGGTCCACGCGAGGAGGGTGAGGCGCGCCAGGGTGTCGGGCGTGCCCCGCCGGCGGTCGGACCTGAAGTCCGCGAGCAATATCGCCGCGCCGAGCAGCCCGAGCCAGAGGACGGGGTGGGAGAGCGTCGCCAGGAAATGGGCGGGGCCGTTCGCCGGTTTCGTGCCCATGGCCATGGCCACCGCCTCGCCCCCCCTGCCCGTCGTCTCCGACCCGCCGAGCATCCCGGCGACGAGGCCCGGCAGGTCGTAGGTGTCCCAGGCGTAGAAGACCGAGAGGAGAAAGAGGAGCGCCAGCGAGGCCAGTAGCGAGACGCCCCGCCGGCGGTCTCTGGCGAGCAGGTAGGGCACGAAGAACACGGAGACCAGCGCGAGTATGACGGCGAGGGCGTAGCTCGCTATCTGGTGGTAGAGGACCGCGGACGAGCCGACGAGCGCCAGCAGCAGCCCCGCCCGGGCCGAGGGCGTGGCGTAGACCCCGACGAGGGCGGCCAGCGCCAGGACGATCAGGAAGTACTCCCCCACGAAGTTCGGGTACCTCGCCTCCGCGAAGTGCATGTAGGTGCCGCCGAGGAGCAGCCCGGAGAAGAGGGCGGCGGCCACCCCGCACTCCCACCCCCACAGGCGCCTGGCCAACGCGTAGCACGCCAGCGCGGACAGGAGCGGCAGCGCGGGGGCGAGGAACGGGAAGAGCGCCAACGGCTCGAGCCCGCTCAGGCGCGAGATCGGGGCGGCGAGCAGGTGGAAGCCCGGCGGGTAGAGCATGAACGACTCGGTGCTCCCCCCGCTCATCATCATGCCCGCCATCACGTCGTGCTCGTAGCGGTCCACGCCCCTCGGGAAAGGCCAGCCGTTCACCACGGGCCCCAGGTAGCCGCGCGCGAGCACCAGCAGGAGCACCGCCCCGAGGAGCGCGCGGCGCGCCGCCGGCGAGGCCCCGGCGGGACCCCGGCCCCGGGTCCTCGGCCGCCCTCCCCGGCGGGCGGGATCTCCGGCGCACCGACAACCAGTGGAGGGCCCCGGCCGCGAGCACGAGGGCGGCCACCGGGACCATGACCCACAAGCCGGGGGCAGCGCCGAGCAGCATCGCGAGCGCGAGCGCCAGGCCCGCGGCGAGCGGCAGGAGCGCGGGGGGTTCCGGCAGGCTCGGGGGTGAGACCACGGGCGCGCCCGTCCCCTTGGCGGCCCCAAGCGCCAGGCGGGCGGCCAGTCCCCCCGCGAACACCGCGAGCGCCGAGGCGGCGGCCACGAGCGTCGTCACCCCCCCGCCCAGCAGGCCGATGAGCACGAGCGCCACGGTCGGCACGAGGGCCAGGGAGAGCGCGACGGCGTAGGCCAACTGCTCGGCGCGGTCGTCGGAGGCCACGAGGAGCCTGGCCCAGAACCAGCCAGGCAAGACCCCCACCAACGCCGCCGCGAAGGCGGCCCGTATCAGGTCCAGCGGCACGTCACGCCCCCCCTTCGGGCGTCCCCGCGTCGGTTGTCCCCGCGCCGGGCGTCGGGCCCGGGCCGGTGTCTCGGCCACCGCCCCCGGCGCCGCCCGCCCCCGCTTTGCCCGCGGGACGCCCGCCCTTGTTTCGACCCGCACGCCCCATCCCCATCCCAAGCCCCCTCGTGAGTTGTTCGGTCTCGTCCGCGACGCGGAGCAGGTCTTCGAGCCCGACCTCGTCGAGCTCCTGGCACCGGCCGCCGACGCGGACCCTCGCCGCCGGCTTCTCGTAGGGGCGGAACTCTACGAAGGCGGGCCGGCCGGCGAGTTCGCCGACCTCGGGCCGGGAGCAGATCACCAGCGCGGGGTCCGAGCACGTCACCTCCCGGCCCAGCGCCTCGGGCTCGACGGTGCGGATCCGCAGGCGCGGGCGTAGGCCTTGGACGGCCCGGGCGATGGCCCCCCCGTAGGCGCGCGGTTCTAGGGACACCAGGACGAGCGGTCGTGCCGCCTCCCTCGTCCCGACGCCGCCAGCGCCGAACTCCTCGCGTTCCGACCGTCCCACGGCGCCTACCCCAGCTCCAGGTAGGCCGACAGCAGCGTGAACAGCGCGAAGCCGCCGACGAAGGCCAGCGAGGAGAGCGGGTGCTCCGGGACCTCCTCGACGGCCTCCGGCACGAGCTCCTCGACCACGAGCGTGCTGAGGACCCCGGCGGTGAAGGTGAGCAGGAGGAGCTTGTGGAGCTCGGGGGCGTCACGCATCACCCAGTAGCCGAGCGTCGCGCCCAGGAAGATCGGCACGGCGAAGGCCGCCGAGAGCAAGAGCCGCCGGCGCCGCGGGACGCCCGCCCTCCTGAAGTTGGCGACGGTGGCGAAGCCCTCCGGGACGTCGGAGGGCACCTGGCCCAGGGCCAGGAGGAGGCCCAGGCCCACCGCGACCGTCGAGCCGGTGCCGACCATGATCCCGTCGCTGAAGAGGTCCACCGAGACGCCGAAGAAGATCACCCACGGCCCCGCCCCGCCGGCTTCGCCGGCCTCGCCTCCCGCGCCGCCGAAGCGGTCATGCAGGCGCTGTATGGCCCAGTCCACGGCCGCGTAGAAGGCGCCGCCCAGCACGAAGGCCCCGACGATGGCCCACGCCGGTTCGGCCTCCAGGGCCCTGGGGATCAGCTCGACGGCCACCACGGCGACCACCACCCCGGCCGCCGAGTAGAGGGCGAGGTTGAGCGCGAGCCGCGAGAGGGGCACGAACTCGGCGAGCAGGCCCCCCGCGAAGTTGCCGAGGGCCGGCAGCGCGGCGAAGGCCAGCACCACGAGGTACTCGCTCAAGCTCTGTCCTCCCCGACCCGCCGAGCGGCGGCCGTGCCCCGCCCGCCGCTCGGCTCCTTCTCCCCCTCCGGCCCGTCGTCGCGGAGGAACGCCCACGCGACGAGAACGGCCCCGACCGTTATGGCAACGTCGGGCAGGTTGAAGGTGGGCCAGCGCCAGCTCCCTAGGCCGACGTCGAGGTAGTCGGTGACGCCGCGGTCTCCGAGGCGGTCGAGCAGGTTGGCGAGGCCGCCGCCGAGGATCAAACCCAGCGCCGCCCCGCCCACGCGGCTGCCGCGCAGTGGGCGGGCGAGGCATAGCGCGAAGAGCACGAGCGCCAGGGCGGCAAGCCACGGCACCAGCGGAGAACCCCCGAGGAGTCCGAAGGCCACGCCGGCGTTCTCGCCCAGGGTCAGGCGGAAGAGGTCCCCGAACAGGTGGACCGGCTCGCCGTGATCCAGGGCCTGCTCCGCCCACACGCGTGCGACCCACGTGATGAGGAGGGTCGCGACGGTGACCGCCAGGGGCAGGCGGAGGTCTCCCGTCATGTCGCGGGCAAGGTCATCGGCGGGCCATGGAGCGACACGAGCGTCCCGTCCGTGCGGCCCGGGCGGATCATCGGCCCAGCGGGATGATCGTTCGGTACTTGCCGCCCGGGGACTGCTCCGGCGGCTCCGCGGCGCGTTCGACCGCGACGTGCCCGAGCCCGTGGGAGGCGAGCAGGCGGGTGATCTCGTCTTGCACCGCCCGCCACACGCTCTCTGGATCGGCTCCCGCCGCGGGACGTAGGCGCACGCGCAGGGTCGCGGGAGCGGTCTGCGCGACCTGGAACAGCTCGATCCCGGGGGTGCGGTCGACCAGGGTCCCGAACGCCAGCGGCGCAACGGCGACCCGCCCGGCATCCCGCCCGGTGTGGTCGGCGGGGAAGGTGAGCACGTCCGCGGCGCGTCCCTGTACCCGGATGGCGGGCAACGGAGCGCCGCAGGGGCAGGGGTCGGGCCGCCGTACGATGCTGTCCCCGAGGTCGTAGCGCAGGATCGGCTGGACGCGGTTGGCGAGGTTGCTCACGAGGACCGTGTGCGAGGGCTCGCCCGGGGGCACGGGCCGGTGGTCCGCGTCGACCGGCTCGAGCACGACCCAGTCGGCGTTGACGTGGTACCAGCCGTGCGCGCAGCCGTAGCTCAGGAAGGGGACCTCGGTGGCCGCGTAGGAATCGCCGACCCTGGCGTCGAACGCCTTCGCTATCCGGTCGCGCTCGCCCGCCGGCAGCCCCTCGGCCGCCAGCGCCAGAAGTACCGGGTCGATGCGCAGGCGGCCGGTCTCCTGCTCGGCGGCCAGGAGCGCGGCCGTGCTCGCGTAGGGGGCGACGACGGCCGGGCGGAACCGGTTGAGCCCGGCGACCAGCTCCGGCATGGGCGTCTGGACCGGGAAGGTCCGGATCAACCTCGCCCGCAGCGACGGCAAGCTGCCCTTGCGCAGGCGCGCCGCGGCGACGGCCGAGGCGAAGTGGCCGCCGGTCGCCATAACCATCGCCATACGCCCGCCGCGCGCCACGATCCGGAGGACGTCGCCGGGGCCCAACCAGGCGCCCACCATGCGCGTGGCGAGGGCGTTCGTCACGGCGAGGTTCCGGTCGTCGAGCAGAAAGATCCCGCGCGTCCCGGTCGTGCCCGAGGTGGTGGCGACCGTGTATTTACCCAGGAACCGTTCGCCGACCAGGTCGGGGTCGGCGACGAACGCGCGCGCCTCCTCTACGTTCACCCTACGGTCGGTGGACCAGTCGTCGAAGCGCGCCATCAGCGCCTTCTTGGAGGTGATGGGCAAGAGTGCGGGGTCCTCCACCCGCCCCGGCAGGCCCCGGTAGAGCTCGCGGTAGTAAGGCGAATTGGCCCGCGCGTGGGCCACCATCTCGGCGAGCCTGGTGCGCCGCCGTTCCTCGATGGCGGTCGGTCCCTGCTTCTTTGCCCTGCGCGCGTCGAGCAGCAGATGCAGCGGGTTCTCGCTCACGATGGTTCCGTGTCCTCATAACCGGACTTCACGCGCGGGATGATCCTCCCCGTTCGGTTCATGTAGGCCCGGTACTCCTCTCCGAACCGATCGAGCATCATCCGCTCCTCGCGCGGCACGCGCGAGAGGTAGAGCGGGGCGAACGACGCCAGGCCGGACAACCCCGCTATCCAGTTCTGCAATAACAGGGCCTGGGCGATGCCCCAGAGCCACCCGAACGCGTACATCGGGTGCCTCACGTACCCGTAGATGCCGCTCGTGATGAGCGGGTGTCCCTCCCTCAGTTGGAGGGAGTCCGACCAGTACGGTCCCAGGGCCGCGTGGGCACGCCAGAACAGCCAGAGCGCGAACGCGAAGATGCCCGCCCCCGTCCAACCCGCCCGGGAGCGCAGCCTGTAATCGGCGAAGTCCAGCAGCGGCGTGAAGACGTAGACGGCCGGCAGCACCCCCATGCCGGCCGCGAGCAGCGCGAGCAGGGATCTCTCACGGGCCGTCTTGCGATCGACGACGATCCGCACGGTCCTCGCCCTCCGCCAATACGGAAGGCGGGTAAGTGTCATGGAGAACACGCCTATACCGTAGACGATCTTGAACGTGCTCCGTTCCATTACGATCCTCCCTTCGCGATCGCCGTCAGCTGCTGGACTTCGCCGATCCCTCCGCGCGAAAGCGCCCGGTACGGATCGAGCCGCGGGGGCTGCGTGCCCGTCCGATGGCACCGGTCGTTGGGCAGGCGGTTTCGGGCCGGTCGAAGCGCGCCGATGGCCCCTTCTTGGAGGTGATGGGCAAGAGCGCGGGGTCCTCGACCCGCCCCGGCGGGCCCCGGTAGAGCTCGCGGCAGTACGGCGGGAGTTCGCGGGCGTTGGCCGCCGTCTCGGCGAGGCGCTCGCGCCGGCGCCGTTCGATCGCGGCCGGGCCTCGCCTCTTGGCCGCGCGCGTCGAGCAGCAGCCGCGGGACGCTCTCGCTCACGGTTTTCCTTCGTCCCCCGGGTCGTCCCCCGGGACCGAAAAGCGGGCGAGGTAGCCGAGCCCCCAGCCGCGCCGCCCCTCGAACGCGAGTCCGGCCGCCTCCGCCCTCTCCTTGAGCCTCCCGAACGGGACCACGTGCGGGTCCGGGAGCGCCTCCCCGACCACGAGCGACCCGCCAGGCTTGAGGACGCGCCGCAGCTCGCGCAAAGCGCCGTCCTGGTCCGGCACCTCGCCCAGGACGAAGTTCAGGTAGGCGGCGTCGAAGGAGCCGTCCGGGTAGGGGAGCGCCCCCGCGTCGCCGAGGGTCGGGACGACGTTCGAGAGTCCCTCCTCGCGCGCCCGGCGCGCCGTGTGGTCGAGCATCTCCTGCTGGACGTCCAGCACGTCGAGGGTCCCGCCCGGCCCGATCAGGCGGGCCACGGGCAGGGAGTAGTAGCCCGTTCCCGGCCCCACCTCGAGTACCCTGTCCCCGGGCTCGGGCGCGAGGACCTCGCGCAGGCCGCGCCGGGTGACGAAGGGGTGCAGCACGTCGAGCGAGTAGCGCTGCCCGTAGGGACAAGCCGAGGGGTTCTTGCGCAACCACAGGGCGTAGCCTAGGGCCGCCGCCGCGGCGGCGAGAGAAGCGCCGAGCAGCGCGCGGAAGGCGCGCCGCCTGATGGTCGTCTTTATCGTCCCCGTAACCCCTGCGGGCCGCCCCGAGCGCCTCCCGCCCCTGTTAGGCGGCCACGGCGGATGATGCTCGCGGGTTCCGCCCAACGCGGTCATTTGGCCCATGGCTTTTCGTGGCGCGCCGCGCATCCCGCCGCCCCCTTCAGGCGACCCTGCGGGCGGCGCGCAGGCCGTTGGCGACGGCCAAAAGCTCCGAGGCCTCGTGGGCGAAGACGGCGAAGGCGATACCGATGAGGCCGAGCACCGCGCCGGGGATCAGGACGGCCAGGATCAGGATCGAGAACACGATGTTCTGCACGCTGATCCCGCGGCTCCTCCTGGCGAGCTTGAGCGCGTAGGCGGCCTTGCCGGGCTCGTCGCCCATCAGGGCCACGTCCGCCGCCTCTATGGCCGCGTCGGTGCCGGCCGTCCCCATCGCCATCCCGACCGTCGCGGTGGCGAGGGCCGGGGAGTCGTTTATGCCGTCCCCGACCATCGCCGCGGGGCCGTACTCGCGCTCCAGCTCCTTGACGGCCTCGACCTTGTCCTCGGGCTTGAGGTCGGCCCTCACGTCCTCGATGCCGAGCTCACCCGCGATCGCCTTGGCGGTCCGCTCGTTGTCCCCGGTGAGCATCACCACCCCGTGTCCCATGCGGTGCAACTCGTCTACGGCCCGCCTGGCCTCCTCCCTCGGCTCGTCGCGCAGCGCCAGCAGGCCCTCGGCGCCCCCCTCGCCCCCGACCAGAACGACCGTCTTGCCCTCGGCCTGCAGGCGCCGGACCTCCTCGTCGCCCAGGGCGCCGTTCGGGGACGCGCCCAAGGAAACCCCAAGGTCCCGGAAGAGCGCGGGGCTGCCCACGTGCACGGTCCGCCCGTCGACCTCGGCCCTCGCCCCCGCCCCGGCGAGGGCCTCGAAGCCGCGCGCCTCGGCGGTCTCGACGCCTTCCTCCCGCGCCCTGTCCACGATGGCGCGGGCGAGCGGGTGCTCGCTGAGGCGCTCGACGCTCGCGGCGGCGCGCAGGACGGCCCCCCGGCCCCCGCCGTCGCGCGAAACGACGTCCGTCACCACGGGCCTGCCCCGCGTGAGGGTGCCGGTCTTATCGAAGGCGACGACCTCGACCTTCGCCAGGTTCTCCAGGTGGATGCCGCCCTTTATGAGAACGCCCTCGCGCCCGGCGCGGCCTATAGCCGCGGCGATCGCGACGGGGGTGCTCATGACTAGGGCGCACGGGGCGGCGGCCACGAGCAGGACCACGGCGCGGTAGGCCCAGGTGTCGAAGGGGCCGCCGAGGAGCGGCGGGACGACGAGGAGCGCCAGCGCCCCCACCAAGACCGAGGGGCTGTAGCGGTTGCCGAAGCGGTCGATCCAGCGCTGCGCCCTCGACTTGACGCCCTGGGCCTCCTCGACGAGGTGGATGATCTTCTGCAGCGAGTTCGACTCGAAGGGCGTCGTCGCCCGCACCTCGAGGGAGCCCGTGGCGTTTATCGTCCCGGCGAAGACCTTCCCCCCCTCGCCCTTCTCCACCGGCACGCTCTCCCCCGTCACCGCCGACTCGTCGAGGCTGCTCGCCCCCCGGACGATCTCGCCGTCCGTCGGTACGCGCTCGCCGGGCCTGACGAGGAAGAGGTCACCGACCTCGAGTTCCCGCGCGGGCACCGTCTCCTCCCGCCCGCCGCCGAGGAGGCGGGTGGCGGTCTCCGGGGCGAGGTCCAGGAGCGAGCGGATCGCGGTGCGCGTCCTCGCGTAGGTGTACTCCTCGGTCGCCTCGGCGGCGGCGAAGAGGAAGGCCAAAAAGGCGGCCTCGAACCACTCGCCGAGGATCGCGGCGCCCACGGTCGCGAACGCCATGAGCGCCTCGATGCCGACCTCGCGCTCCTCGACGAACTCCTCGAGGCCCTCCTTCGCCCAGTGGTACGCCCCGACCGCGATGGCGAGGACGAAGACGCCTATCGGTACGTAGCCGGGCGCGTCCGTGAAGCGCTCGACGAGCCACCCTACGAGCAACAGCGCGCCCGAGATCAGGGCGTTGCGCATCGGCGGGAAGCGGTACCAGGGTCCGTCGAAGCTTTCTACCTCGTCGTCGTCGTCATCGTCGTCGTCGAGCTTTTCGACGTCCTCCTCGGCCTCTTCGGGTTCCAGTCCGCGCGGCTCTTCTCTTTCTTCCTTCTTCACGGTCTACGCGTTCCTTCCGTCTCCTGCGGTCAACCGGCGACGGGGACGGCCTCGCGCCCCCCGCGGACCCTGCCCACGCCCTCTTCAACCAGACCGCGGACGTGCTCGTCGGCGAGGCGGTAGTAGGCGAGGCGTCCCTCCTTGCGGTAGCCCACGACGCCCCGGTCCCTGAGCCTCTTGAGCTGGTGGCTGGCCGCGCTTATCGAGAGCCCCGCGACCGCCGCCACGTCGCACACGCACAGCTCCTCGAGCGAGAGGGCGTAGACGATGCGCGCCCGGGTCGGGTCGGAGAGGACGCTGAAGACCGCGGCTACGCGCTGCATCGTCCCCGTATCGGGCAGCGCGTCCAACACGCGCCCCACCGCGTCCGGGTGGATCAGGTCCACCTCGCAGACGCCCGCGCCCGCGACCCGGCTCGGAACCTTCTCCACCTTCATGTCGCTGTCCTCGATCACGCGTTTTCTCCTACTTTTCTATTATTGAACGAACATAGAAATGTACTGTACGACGGATGCTACACCGTCGTCGGCGGCGCGTCAACGGCTACTCCGGCGGGGTCTGGGACCACTGTTGGACGGCCCTTTCGTGGCGAAGGAGGAATAGGGCCGAGAGGGCGTCAGCCCGACGGTTCTGGCGGTCCCATCCGGTCGGGCCACCTCGCCACGCCAGCCGCGACGCGCCGCCGACGGCGCCGAACCGGCGCTACGGGGGAGCGCGGTTCGGGGCCTCCGTCCGTCAGCGTAAGATCTTCCCGAGACCGGCCGGTGACACGATATCGCCCGCGTATGACTATTGTATTGCTATACTTTCATACGGTATTGAGACTCTGCGAGGAGTGTAACGGCGAGATGGGCAATCGAGACGAGATCAGGCAGTTACCAGAGGGGGCCCTCGGGTTGGTGGCCGAGATGTTCAAGGCCCTGTCGGAACCGATGAGGTTGCGGCTGGTGCAGGCCCTCATGGAAGGCGAGAAGACGGTCTCGGAACTTGTCGAGGAAACCGGGGGGTTGCAGGCCAACGTCTCGAAGCACCTCGGCGTGCTGCTGGACGCCGGGGTGGTCGGCCGGCGCAAGCAGGGCCTGCACTCCTACTACCGGATCACCGACGAGACCGTCTACGAGCTGTGCGACCTGGTGTGCGGCTCCGTCCGTGAACGCCTGTCCGCCGACCTAAAAGGCTTCTCCACCACCGGTACCCCGCGCGCCTGAGCCTCAAAGACCGGACGGCCGCGGGCCCGCCGGCCCGCGCCCGCCCCTCGACCGGCAATTTTCCCGCCCCCGACCTTGACAGGCTTCATCGTTACAATACTATATAGTGATGTAGTGTTGTTTAGCAGGGAGGCGAGTGTGGTTTCAGTTATGCGGGTGAACGACGATGTGGCCGTGGGCGGTGCCCCGGGCCGGGAGGACGTCGGGCGGCTGGCGGGCGAGGGTTACCGGACGGTTGTGGACCTGAGGACGCCGCGGGAAGGGACCCCGGAGGGCGTGTTGGGCGTCGAGGAGGAGGGGACGGCCGTCGAGGAGTCCGGCATGCTGCACGAGAACGTGCCTGTGGACATGGCCGCGGCCGACGGGGCGCTGATCGGGCGCGTCGGGGAGCGTATCCGCGCGGCGGAGAAGCCCGTGCTGGTGCATTGCGCCTCGGGCAGGCGCGCCGGGGCGATGGTCCTGGCGAACCTGGCCGTGGAGCGCGGCATGACCGCCGAGCAGTGCTTCGAGCGGGCGAACGAGATGGGCTTCGACTGCGATAGCGAGCCGGAGATCAAGAGGCTGGTGGCGGGCTACGTCGAGCGCAACAGCCCGGCGTACCGACGGTAGGAGCGGTCCGGCGGGGTTAGGGTCCGGAGGGATGACCGAGGTGGGTTTGCTCGACCTCGTCCTCGGTGCCCTCATGGGCCTGGCATTGGGGACCCTCGGGGGAGGAGGTTCGGTGCTGACGGTGCCGATCCTGGTCTACGTCGCGGGGTTCGGGGCCAGGGAGGCCGTCGCCTACAGTCTCGCCGTCGTGGGGGTAACGAGCCTTTTCGGCTCCGTGGGCCACTGGCGCGCGGGCAACGTCAACTGGCGCGTGGCGCTCGTGTTCGGCCCGTTCGCCGTGACCGGCACCTACGCCGGGGCGCGCCTGTCGGTTTTTTTCGGAGAGACCGCCCAGCTCGCCCTCTTCGCGGCGGTGATGCTCGTCGCCGCCCTCTTCATGCTGCGCGGGGGGAGGGCTGCGGAAGAGGCCGGCCTCGAGGGGGATGGTGGGGGGCCAAGGCTCGGCGCGAGGCCGACGGCCTGGATAGCCGCCGAGGGGGTCGCGGTCGGGGTCGTCACGGGGCTCGTCGGGGTGGGAGGAGGATTCCTGATAATCCCCGCCCTCGTGCTCCTGGCCGGGGTGCCGATGAAGCAGGCCGTGGGGACCTCGCTGCTCATCATAACCGCGAAGTCTGCGGCCGGGTTTGCGGGATACGCGGGACAGGTGGAGGTGCCGTGGGCCTACCTCTCCTCCTTCACCGCCGCGGCCCTGGCGGGCATCGTGGCGGGTACCCGGGTCGTGCGGTTCGTCCCCCAAGACAGGCTGAAGAGGTACTTCGCGGTTTTCCTGATCGCGATGGGCCTGTTCGTTCTCGGCGAGAACGTCTTGACCGCGTTGAAGTAGACCGACGCGCTGCGTCGCAAACGAGAGAGGAGAGCAATGCAATGACCGAAAAAACCGCACATGAGGAGAGAAGGACCGCCGATGAAGGCGCCGTTGCGGACGCCAGGAACGAGCACGCCGGCTACGTTTTCGAGCAGTTCCGCGTGCCCCGGGGCTGCCTGGGCTACCTGGTAGCCGACCCGGAGACGGGGCTCGCCGCGCTCGTGGACCCCGAGATCGAGATGGTCGAGCCCATGCTCGACGCGGTCTTCCGCCACGGCATGAAGCCCGCCTACGTCATTGACACCCACACCCACGCCGACCACCTCTCGGGCGCGGCGGAGCTTAAGAAGAGGACGGTGGCGAAGGTGGTGATGCACGAGAAGGCCCCGGCCGGCGGCGTGGACGTCCGTCTTGAGGACGGCGACCGGCTGCACCTGGGCGGGCTGCCCATAAAGTTTTTGCACACACCGGGGCACGCCAAGGATCTCGTGTCGGTGCTGCTGCCAGGCAGGATCCTCACGGCGGACGGGCTACTGATCGGTTCCTGCGGGCGCACGGACCTGCCGAACGGCAACTCCACCAGGCAGTACCACACCCTGTACCACACCTACAGGAGCCTCCCTGATGGGCTGGAGGTCTGGCCCGGCCACGACTACGAGGGCCGCGCCCACTCCACGTTGGGCGAGGAGAAGAAGGGCAATCCCAAGATGAACTTCGCCACCGAAGAGGAGTTCGTCCGCTTCATGGACCTTGAGAACCCCGGGAAGCTCGAGCCCGTCCACCAGCTCGCCGACGCCCTGAAGGCCAACATGAAGTGACCGCGGCCGGCGGCGGGAAGCGCGTGGCGGACGGGGCCGGCCATCGCAGCTGCCGTCCGCGGCTTCGCCCGGTCCCCGACCACGGAGGGGAGGCGCGCCGGCAACCCGGATGGCGGACGGGCGTGGCGGTCGTTAACGGACGATCCTCCTCAAATCATGCGCTTACCCCTTGGTGGCTGTACCCCCGGCACACCGCTACGGGTGTGAGACCCCGCCCGGCCTCACCGGTACAGGGATAGCAGCGGAACCGAAACGGCGGACCTTCTTTTTTCTTAACATGGAAACGGCGATCTCCCGCCCGGCGCCCGCGATCCCCGGTCAGAACGTCCCCGGCAGGCGGGGCTCGGCTTCTTCCGGTTCCCCGCCCGGGACCTCAGCGGGGTCTCCGCCGAGGTCGAAGCGGTATCTTCCGTAGGGGTTTATGCGCGCGTAGCGCCTCGGCGAGAGGTGGGCCAGATCCTCGTCGTTGACCGGGTACCCTTCCGCCCTGATCGCGTCCAGGGCTTCCTGGTAGTGGACGGTGTTCCAGAGTATGACGGCGTCCACGAGCAGGGAGAGGCACAGGGCCTGGTCGGTCTGCTCTTCGGGCTGGTGCTTGCGTATGTTGCCGTCGTTGGCGAAGAACAGGAAGTCCTTCAAGGCGCCCAGCTCCTCGCCCTTGTTGAGCTGGCGGCCTACGCGGCGCCTCAGGTCGAGGTCCTCGGCGTAGCGCAGGATGAACAGCGTCTTCTGGAGGCGGCCGTACTCCTGGATGGCCCTGGCCAGGCCGCTCTTGCGGGGTTTGGCCTGCAGGCGGCTTACGAGCAGTGAGGCAGGCGTCCACCCGAGCTTCAGGGACCCGACCACGCGCAGGATGTCGTCCCAGCGGCGGAGGATGAGCTTCTCGTTTATCTTGCCCCGCAGCAGGTCTTTGGCGAAGGCCTCCGTGCGCGGCCCGTCCCCGCTTCCCACGCCCTCCATCCGGTAGAGCATCTGGTCGGAGAGGTCGCGGATGCGCGGCGAGAAGCGCAAGCCCAAAGCCGCGAAGAGCGCGAAGACGATTTCGGTGAAGCCGTGGGTGTCCACCGTGTGCTCCGATATGGGCAGGTCGGTCTCGTTGCCGAGGATCCCGTCGAGGACGTGGGTGGCGTCCCGGACCGTGGAGGGGCCCACCTTCGTCCCGTACTGCGAATACTGCTCGCTGGTCCAGGAGTAGTGGGTGACGCCCCTCCCGCGGCCGAAGTAGCGCGGGATGGCCCTGGCGTTGCGGGCCTCGACGTCCACCGCGAGGCGCTGGCCGTCGGAGGAGGAGAGTGTCCCGTCGCCCCAGCTTCCGCTCAGGGGGAGGGCGTGGTGGAAGTTGACGATGGCCGCCACGGCGTCCTTGAGGGTGTCTTCCCTGAGGTACCAGGTCGAGGCCCAGGCGAGCTTGCGGTAGGAGAGGTCCGAGAGCTCGGCCATCCTCACGGGCCCTATGTTGGTCGCCTGCGCGAGGATCGAGGCGTAGAGGTGGACGCGCAGGTCCGCAGACCTGGGCTCGGAGCCGCCGGCGTGGGTGAAGAAGCGGGAAAAACCGCACCACCGGTCCACATCGACCAGGAGGTCGGTCAGCTCGACCTTCGGGAGCCTGCCCGCGATCTCGCGCCCGAGGTCCTCGACGCTCTCGGGGATGACCTCCGCGGGATCCCTATCGAAGAGGATCCTGCCCGCCTGCACCTTCACCGTCGCGCCGCGGGAGGCGGCCAGGCGGAGGCGGCCCACGACCGCACCCAGCTCCTCCCGGCAGACGTCGAGGTGCGCGGCGCCGTCGGGGGAGGTGCCCGTCTGGAGGCTCACCTCGCCGCGCAGGTCCGGCCAGCGATTCTTCGGCGCGAGGAAGCCCTGGGGGTCGGCGTGGCGCCTCGCGCCCTCGACCCACACGTCGCCCGAGCGGAGGGCGCCGCGGAGCTGCCAGAGCAGGCACAGCTCCCAGTGGCGGCGGTCTATCTTTCCATCCTCGCCCACGACGTGCGGGCCCCACCTGGCCGGAACGAAGCCCAAGGGTGCGCCGTCGGGCACCGACCTCCTGCCCCCGTCGTCGAGTTCGCGCAGTCGTTCGATGGCCGCCGAGAGCGGGTCGTCCGGGCGGCCCGAGCGGAACGAGAACGCGGAGAGGAACGCCGGGGCGAAGCGGCGGACGTAGGGGTAGCGGGCGGCGAAGAAGTCCAGGTGGTTGTCGTCGGGCGGACGCATCAGCCTCTCGGCCTCCTCGACCAGGTCCAGCAGGTCTTCGGGCGCCCCCACCTTCTCGTGCACGGCGGACCTGACCGCCGAGTCTTCTACCGTGGGGTCGAGCAGGACCAGGGCGAGTTCGCGGAAGAGCGCCACCTTCTCGTTGGTGGCGCGGGCGGAGCCCTTACGGAACTCGTCGAGCTCCCGTCTGGCCCTCGCGTCGGCGTGGCCCAGGCAGGCGTCGAAGAGGTCCACGGTCTCGTCCGTGATCCCCGCGTGGGCCTCCGAGAGGAACGCCGCCAGCATCGGGTGGCGGCGCTCGGGGGCCAGGCGCCCCAGGGCCTGGTTGGTGTGGCGGCGCCCCAGTCCCGCGAGGAACCGCAGGCGGTTCGGGTTCACACCGGAGACGTCGAAGCCGTCGGCCCCGAGGTCCCGCAGGAACGCGAGCTTCTCGAGCTGTCCGGCGATCGCCCTCGGGGTGTTGGAGGTGGCGCCCTCCTTGAGCCAGGCGTGCCTGGTTCGGGCCGGGGAGAGCGACGGGTCGACCTCCAGCAAGCCGTCTAGCCGGGTCCTGAGGCCTTCCGTCAGCACCGGGGAGAGGGCGCGGTGGATCAGCTCGTCGGTGCGCCCCCTGGCCGCCGCGACCATCATCTCCAGCCGGCTCACGCCGGGCCTCGCCACCTTTTCCGCCTTGAGCTTCTCGGCGGCCAGCCGCACCAGCAGGGCGGGATCGTCGTGCTCGAGCGCCCTCCGGACGAGCCACCCGAACAGCTCGCGCAGGTCCGCGGGGGTCGGACGGCGGTAGCCGAGGTGGGCGTGGATCCTCCTCAGGTGCCCCGCCCTCGTATGTCCCCCCTCGGGGTAGCCGGCGAGCGCCCCCGGCGCGAGGCCGAGCTGTTGGGAGACGTACCACGCGACGTCCTCGGGCCAAGAAGCAAGGTTCTCCGGGCAGAAGCCGAGGTACCTCACGGCGCACAAAGACAGGGCGAACCCGAGACGGATTGCCGGGGCGCTCCTCTCAGGGACGGCCGCCCGGTCGCGCCCGGTGAGGGTGAAGTGGGCGTGGGGGTCCTCGACCGGCACCTCCCGCGGGAAGGCGGCCAGCCTGTCCCTCTGGGCGTCCGTCAGGAGGCGGACGGGCATGGGGGTCAGCCCGCTTTCGGCGGCTCCGCGGCCCGCACGGAGCGGTAGAGCAGGGCGCCGAGGGCGGCGCCCGCGACCGGGCCCGCCCAGTAGGCCCAGTGGGCGGTCCACGTCCCGGAGAGGAGCGCGGGTCCGAAGGAGCGGGCCGGGTTCATCGAGGCTCCGGCGACCGGTCCGGCGAAGGTGGCCGCGAGGGCCACGTAGCCGCCTATGGCTATCGCGGCGGCCTGCCCCACGGCGCGCACGTCCGTGGCGACGGCCGACACGACGAACATCAGGAACAGCGTCAGGACGACCTCCAGGCCGAGGGCCTGCCAGGGCGAACCGGAGGGGACGGTGGCGCCGAGGTCCGCGACGTCGCCGAACAGGACCAGGTGCGTCGCGCTGGCCGCGCAGGCCCCCGCGAGCTGCGCGACGACGTATCCCGGCACCAGCGCCCAGGGGAAGTGGCGCGTCAGGGCGAAGGCCACGGTGACGGCCGGGTTTATGTGGGCGCCCGAGAGGTGGCCCACGGCGTAGATCGCGGCCATGACCGCCAGCCCGAAAGAAAGCCCGATGCCGAGCGAGCCCACGCCCCCGCCCGAGACCCCGTTCACGACGACCGCGCCGGGTCCGGCGAAGACGAGCAGGAAGGTGCCGAGGAACTCCGCGGCCAGGCGCCTCAATCCGTCGACCGCGGCGTCCGGGCCCTCAGGCGCGGCGGAAGGGATCGTGTTCGGGGCCGCCGGCGGGCGTCGTCTCCCGTCCGGTCTCGAGCGCCTCGGCCTCCAGGCGCTCCCGCCGTTCCCTCTCGCGTTCTTCGCGCAGTATCTCGAGCTCGCGCTCGGGCTGCTCCAGCCACCCCCTCATCCTGAGCTCTATCTGGTCCCTAACGGCGCGGAACCTCTCCAGCGTCGAGTCGTAGGGGAGGTCCTCGTCGCGGCGGGGGTCCTCGAAGATCCAGGAGAAGGTCGTGCCCACCCCGGGGAACGTCTTGGGGCACCGCTCCTCGGCGCGGGCGCACACGATGATGAGGTAGTTGAAGGCCTGCCTACCCATGTACTCCTTGAGGCCCTTGGGGGATTGACCGGAGATGTCGATGCCGACCTCCCTCATGGCCTCCATGGCGCAGGGGTGTATCTCGTCGGTTGGGTCGAGGCCGGCGCTGTACGCCTCGAATCGGTCCCCGGCGAGGTGCCTCAAGAACCCCTCGGCCATCTGGCTCCTCGCCGAGTTCTGCGTGCACAGGAACAGCACCTTCTGCTTCCTCACGGCTTCCGTCATCGGCTCATCCTCCTTCGCCGTTTGCCAGCTCCCCCTCTATGCGATCCCTCAGCCGGTCCCTCACCGACCGGAAGACCCCCAGGCGCTCTTCTTCGGTGCCCCCGACGGCCGATGGGTCCGGCAGCGACCAGTGCAGCCGCTCCTTCGCCCCCGGAAAGAACGGGCAAGCCTCGTTGGCCTCGTCGCAGACGGTCACCACGTAATCGAACGTCTCCTTCAGGTAGCGGTCGAGCGTCTTCGATTCCTGGCCCGAGATGTCGATGCCGAGCTCGGCCATGACCGACACCGCCTCCGGCCTGACGCGCGTCGCTTCGGTGCCGGCGCTCGCCGCCTCGAAGCGGGCCCCGGCGAGGCCCCGCAGCAAACCCTCGGCCATCTGGGACCTCGCGGAGTTGTGGGTGCAGAGGAACAGCACCCGCCCCCTGCCCGAGGTCTCGGCCTCGACCACTACGGGACCTCGACCGGCTTCGGCGTACCTGGCGGGGTTACCCCGCCGGCTTCTAGCTGGCCGGCGAACTCGTCGGGCAGGTCGCTCGCCAGGACGCCTTCCGCGGCCCGCTCCAGGTCGTACTCGACCCGCACGAACTCGGGCGGCCCGATCTCCTCGCCGACCTCGCCCCCGACGTCCACCAGCACGTAACCCGCCCTCCAGTCCCCGTCCTTCGGCTTGCCCACCGATCCGGTGTTGACGAAGCGGACGCCCCCCACCTCCCGGGTCCAGGGCTTGTGGGTGTGGCCGAAGGCGATCAGGTCGCCCTCCTTCAGGCCCGCCGCCTTCGCCATCTTCTCGCAGAAGGAGTCGGGGCGGTCCTCCGTCCAGTAGAGCGTATTTAGGGTCGGAGAGCCGTGGACGAGCGTGACCTGGGGCCTCGAGGTGTGCCCGCCCCGCGGCCTCATGTCCATCCTGAACGGAAGCTCCCCGAGGAAGCGCTTGGCCTCTGGCGAGACGTGCTCGCGGGTCCAGCCGTAGCTGATATGGGAGAGTTCCTCGGCGCGGGGGCTGTCGGCCTTGCAGCCGCAGTGCTTGTAGTCGTTGGCGACCGTCGAGTCGTAGTTGCCGGCGATCCCGCATATGCCGCGCTCCCGGATCAGGCCGACCACCTCGTTGGGCCAGGGCGCGTAGCCGACGAGGTCGCCGAGGTGGTAGGTCGCGTCCACGGCACCCCGCGCGTCTATGTCTTCCAGTACGGCCTCCAGGGCGGGCAGGTTCGAGTGGACGTCGGAGATCAGGGCGTATTTCACGGGCTCCTCCGGTGCGGCCGACGGTTACGCATCAACTTTATTTTATAGATAACCGGGAACCCCTGAGTTACAGGGCGGTTAAACTTCCGTCTCCGGGACTCCGGTACCGGCGCCCAGGTGCCCGGAGGCCTCGGCGAGCAGCGCGCCGGCGGCCTCCCGGTCGAGGGAGTAGAAGCTCCACCTGCCGCGCCTCTCCTCCAGGATCAGGCCGGCCTCCTTGAGCTTCCTGACGTGGTAGGAGACCTTGGACTGGCCCATCGAGAAGACGTCCTGGAACTCGCAGACGCAGATGCCCGAGGGCCCGTCGGTCTCCCACGTCGGGACGCCGAGGTCCGGCAGCCCGCAGCAGCCGCGCCCCGAGGAGGCGGCCTCGGCCATCATGCCGAGCATCTTCACCCGTATGGGGTCCGAGAGCGCCCGCCCCAGGGCCACGAGCCGCGCCACCCGGTCCTCGTCGGCGGCTACGCTTGGGCCGCGCCTACCGTTCTTCTCCACGACCCCAAAGGTCCGCCCCGCCATCGGCTAGATCCCCTCGAGCTTGGTGGCCCTCACGAAGGCGCTGGCTGCCGGGACCCTCCGCAGGGCCTCGCGCTTCTCCTCCGTGTCCAGGCCGTCTACGGCCTCCGGGTCGTAGGTGCTCGTGACCTCAACGGAGACGTCCCCGAAGCCCGCCTCCGAGAGCAACCCCTCGTACTCGTCCTTGGCAAGCGCCCCGGCAACGCAGCCCGTCCACAGCCCCACCGTCTCCAGCACGTCGGCGGGTAGCTCCGCCTTGTCGCCGAGGAAGACCACGTCGGAGACGGCGAAGCGTCCCCCGGGCTTTAAGACCCTGAAGGCTTCCCGGATCACGGCCGGCTTGTCGTCGGAGAGGTTTATGACGCAGTTGCTTATCACCACGTCCACGTGTCCGTCCGGCAGCGGCACGTCCTCTATGTGGCCCTTCAAGAACTCGGCGTTCTCGACCCCGGACTTCTCCCTGTTCTCGTTCGCCAGCTCGAGCATTTCGTCGGTCATGTCCAGCCCGTAGGCCCTGCCGCCCGGGGACACCCTCTTGGCCGACAGCAGCACGTCTATGCCGCCGCCGCTGCCGAGGTCGAGAACGACCTCCCCCGGAGAGAGCGTCGCAAGCGCCGTGGGATTGCCGCACCCCAGCGACGCCCCGACCGCCCCCTCGGGCAGCCCGCTCCTTTCATCCTCGGAGTAGCTCCCGCCCGACAGGTCGGAGACCCGTACCGCCGTATCCGCCTCCGAGGCTACTCCCGAGTCGCCGCCGCACCCGCACGAAGACCCGCAGCAGGACGCCTCCGCGTCCCCCTGCGAGGCCACGGCCAACTCGGCGTACTTCTCCTTGACCTTCTCCCTCATTCCGTGGGGTGTGCCCTCGGCCATGGTAGGCGCCTCCTTCGCATCAAGATTGTTTGATTTACGGTACACCGAGGGGCCGGGCGTGTCAACGGCGCGCCGGTTCGCCCCGCGCGGGACGCCCCAGACGCGACGGGAGTGCGACGCTCAGAGGAGGAGGTCCGTGATTAGGCCCATGAGCACCGCCCCGCCCAGTCCCACGCCGACGTAGAGGGCGAACACGCGCGGCCTGACGATGCCCCACACGGCGGCCATCGCCGGGATGGTGGTGACCGGGCCGGCCACGAGGAAGGCGATGGCCGCGCCCGGGCTCATGCCGCTGTCCAGGAGGCCGGCGACGATCGGCAGCGCCCCGAACTCGTTGAGGTAGAGGGGCAGGCCCACGAGGGCCGCGATCGGCACGGCGAAGGCGCTCTCGCCCCCAAGGACCCCGGCTATGGTCTGCTGGGGGACGTAGAAGAGGATGAGCGCCTCGATGGCGAAGGCCAGGAGCAGCCACCGGCCCAGGGGCCAGCTCTGCGCGAGCACCTCCTTCGCGAAGCGGGGGCGGTCGAGCCCGCGGAGGCTCCCGACGATCTGCCCCCACCATCCCGACGATTTCCCGACGTTCGGGTCGTCCCCGCAGCCGCGGGTCCCGCACGCCTCCTCACCCGGCTCCGCCCCCCACGCGCGGTGTTCGTCGGTTGCCGCTTCCGCGCCGCCGGCGGGCTTCCTAGCCACGCTCACGAGGACCGCCTCGCGGGGGGCGGGCGACTCGCAGCACCCCCCGCTGTCGGTCGCGTCGTCCTCCTCGTACTTCTCGGCCGCGCCCCGGCGCAGCACCTTGCCGCGCAAGATCCCGCCGCGGGCGAGCGCGAGGGTCAGGTAGCCCGCCCCGAGGCTGAGAAAGAGCGTGGCGAGGAGGCGCGCGACGGCCAGGGGCCACCCGATCATGCCGACCGAGAGCGCGAAGACCTCCGGGTCCATCGTGGGCGACGCGACCCAGAAGGCCATCACCGGCGCCAGCGGCACGCCCGCCACGAGCAGCCCGGCCACGAGCGGCACCACCGTGCACGAGCAGAACGGACTAAATGCCCCGACCGCGGTGGCGAGCACTATGGCGACGCCCACCCTGGCGTCGAAGGCCCTCCGGATCGCGCCGTCGAGCTTGAGCGCCCGGACCAGCACCCCGAGCGAGACGCTGAGCAGGAACACCGGCAGGATCTTGAGCGCGGAGGAGCCCACGAACCCGCCGATCCTCGCCGCCTCGTGTACCGAATCTGCGATCAAGCCTTCCATCTCTCCTCCCCGTACGATCCCTCGTTGGTCCGCGCCGCGAACCGGCTAGCAGCCGCAAGCCGCGGCGTGCGCCTTCGCGTACCTCTTCACCACCGCGTCCACCGCGGCGGCGCCGTGGACGCGGGCGACCGACACGCGGTGGTTGCCGTCCACGACGAAGTAGTCTCCCCCCAACTCGTAGAGCTCCACGGGCGGGAGGGTCCTCCCCTCGTGGAACGCCCGGTCCACGCTCACCCACCTCTTGGCCAGCGCCGAGGAGAGCGGCAGGAAGTCGCGGTCGAAGTCCCGGCACCGGCCGACGGTGCCCCTGATCCTCGCCACCTCGACGGTTTCGACACGCTCGCGTCCACGAGGCAGCGCTCCCGACCCCTCCCTCGCCGCCTCGAAGCACGCCGGCGACGCGCAGCACAACGCGACACCCCGCAACCGCGCCGCGAGCCGCCCGAGCAGCCGTCGGGTGGATGCTGTGCGCCTCGCGCGGGCGAAGTCCTTCATGCTCTTCTCCTGCAGTTCCGCCGAGTACATCTCCGAAGCCTTCCTCGTCCTTAGATTTAGACTATATAACTAGTTTATTAGTTATTAGCGGGCAAAAAATACTCCCGGGTCCTCCTCGGTCCCGATCAGGCGACGGCGTCGCTTCGGCCGCTTTCCTCGACGCAGCACTCGTCGGAGAGGAAGGCCACGAGGTCGTCCATGGCGCGGTAGTCGGCGCGGCAGACGAGGCTGGTGCCGACCTTCTCCGAGGAGACCAGCCCGGCGCCGATCAGGCGGTGCAGGTGGTGGGACAGCGTGGATCGGGGGATGCCGGTCCTCTGCTGGATGCGGCCTATGGTCATCCCGTCCGCGCCCGCCCGCACGAGCATCCGGTAGATCCCGAGCCTCACGGGCGCCCCAAGGGCGTCCATCGCGTTGGCGGCTTTGTCGGTGTCCATGGGACCAGTATACCCGCGTGCCCGGTTATTGCAACTATATTTCTAGTTATTTAGCTACAACGCTTGTTCGGCGCCGCGCGGCGGCGCTGCCCAGGCGCGCTTTCGCGATGAGCTTGTGGTCGGGCGAGGGCGTGCCTTGCCCCCGATGGCGGCTTCATTGGCGTCCGTCCCGCCGGGGAGGAGGGGCGGATCGGGCGGTCGGGCCGGCGGGCGAAGATCGCGCGCCGCGAGAACCCGAGGGGACGCGGCGCGCGCGTCCGCCGCGATGCCGGGTCAGCGCGCGCAAGATGAGCGGGACGCCGACGGCGCTCGGAAGTATCCAGAAGCTCTCGGGCGGCAGGAGCCGCCACAGCGGAAGGCGCGGGCCGTTGTCCACGTAGAACGCCGTGAGCAATGCCACGTAGGACCCTCCCATCGCCACGATGTGGACCGGGGTCGAGAGCCGACCGCGCCGGCGTCGCGCAGCGAGGCCCAAGGCGGCCAGCGCGAAACCCGTCGCGCCGACGAAGAAGAGGTGTGCGTCTCGCTCCCAATGGGCGAGCGACATGATGGTCGCGGTGGCGAAGACGACGGCGTAGGCGGCGAGGTAGACGCGCCCGGCGGCGCTGTGGAGGCCCCGGCGCTTCTGTGCAAGCGCGGAGGCGGACCCCGCGACCACGCACGCGAGGCCGGCGAGCACGTGGACGGCGACCAGCGCCTCGAAGGGCATGCCTACGACGCCCTCCACACCGGGCGGGCGGCCGGGAGTGGGACCTTCTTCACGGCGACACGACGGTCCCCGCCCCGCCGTCCACCATCACGAGCATCCCGTCGCGCAACCTTCGGGTGGCCTCTCCGGTGCCCACGACCGCCGGGATACCGTACTCGCGCGCGACGAGGGAGGCGTGGGCGGCGAGGGTGCCGCCGTCGGTGACCACGGCCGCTGCCCGCCCGAAGAGCGGGGTCCACGCCGGCGCGGTGATGCGGGCGACGAGCACCTCCCCTTCCTCGAAACGGTCGAAGTCGGCGGGGCCCTCCACCACCCGAACCCGCCCTGCGGCCCGTCCGGGGCTCGCGGGCTCGCCCGCGAGGATCGCGTCCGGAGGGACCGGTCCGGTGCGCGCGGCCTGGGCCAGGCCGTCCACCAGCGTCCTCATGGCCTTAGGCTGCTCGCCCAGGGCGAGAGGGGCCGCCAGGCGGCGCTGCCGTTCCCACCTGTGCCTGCGCACAGCGACCTCCTCGCGGAGGTCTTCCCGGCCGTCGAGCTCGGCTCGGACGAGGAAGAAGGCGTCCTCGGCGGAGTCGATGACGCCCCTCGAGACGAGGTCCTCGCCGATCCAAAGGGCACAGCGACGCAGGACGGGCCAGCCCAGGGTGAAGTCGCGCGCCTGTCGCTCGCGCAGGACCGCGTAGCGTTGGGCCACCTCCAGCAGCGCGGCGAACCTGCGCAGCAGCCTGGGGCGGCCAGCCAACGCCTCCCTGCAAGCCCGCTCCAGCGCCTCCCGCTCCCTCGCGATCCCCTCCCGCCGGCCGGTGCCGCCAGAATCGTCCCCACCGGCAAAGCCGAGCTCGCCGAGGGTCGGACGGTACCAGTCGGCGCTCTGGACGGCGTGGGGCGGCGTCCCCGCCTCCGTCCCCGGCAGCCCGCGCACCAGCGCCTGCGGGCTGCCCGCCACGCGGCCGGAAAGATACCGCCGGAAGAAGCGCGCCAGGCGCCCCTCCATCTTCCACGCAGACCCACCGGCTATCGCCAAGGACCATAGGTAGCCGCCGGCCGCGGCGCCGACCTCTTCCACGATCCCGGTGAGCTGCTCGGGGGTGGCGCTCCCCGCCCGGCCTCCGGCGTCCTCGACGAGGTGCCGGTAGCGCGGGAGAACCTCGGTGCGCCATTCCTCCGCGAGCCTGCCGAGGACCGCGCGGTCCGCGCCCACGGGGTCGAAGTTGACCCTGACGAGGGCGTTGAACATGACCGGCAGCACGAGTCCGCGGCTTTGGAGCACGGCTCGGGCCAGGAGGCGCGAAGACGGCTCGGGCAGGGCGGCGTAGTACCAGCCGTTTATCGCGGCGTGCGGGAATGGAAGGATAGCGCCCACCGTGGCGCGCATGCCGCCCAGGTAGCCGCCCTCTATCAGCCCGAGCAGCCAGTCGGCGAAGAGCGGGGTCATCGCCTCCGGGAGCCACTCCCCGAGCCTGAAGTTGCGCATCCAGTACCCCGGCACGGGCGGCTTCCAGCTCGCCGCCTCCGGAAGCGCCGTCATGGGGCGCGCCTGGAGGAGGTAGAGATCGTCTCCGGAGATCGCCCACTCTATGTCCTGCGGAGAACCGAAATGTTCCTCCACGCGCCGCGCGAGCCCCGCGACCCTGGTCGCTTGCTCGGCGGAGATGGCGTCCTCTGAGGACCGGCGGCGGACCGCTTCCCCGTCGCGGACCGCCCACTCGTCGCCCGCCGCCTCGCCAGAGACGAGCCCCTCGCCCAGGCCCCGCACGGCCGTGACCACGACCTCGGCGCGCTCGCCGGTCACGGGGTCCGCCGTGAAGGCCACGCCGGCGGAGTCGGCATCGACCATGACCTGAACGAGGACCGCCATGCGCGGGCGCCCGACCCCGGCCGAAGCCCCGCCGCGGACCTCCCTGTAGGCGGCCACCCTCGGGGCGTCGGCCGACCCGAAGACCTTCCTCACCGCCTCGGGGAGCTCATCCAGGGGGACGCTAAGGAGCGTCTCGTACTGGCCGGCGAAGGAGGCGCCTTCCAGGTCCTCGGCCGTGCCGGAGGAACGGACCGCGAAACGCCCCGCGCCCAGCCCGGCCGCGAGGTCGGTCAACCGCAAACGGGCTTCCTCCCAACGCTCCTCCGCGTCCGGCGTCACGACGAGCCCGGGCGGCACCGGAAAGCCCGCGGCGGAGAGCCGCGCCAGGTTGGCCGCCTTCGCCCCGATTTTCGAGGGGTCCGGGGTCGCCCCGGCCAGAGCGACCACCCGCGGCCCCCGGACGCCGCGCTTCCGATCGTCGTTCGCGTTCATGCAAGTCTCCTGAGTGAGTGGGCGCTCAACAAAACGGCCAAAAAGGGAACGGGCGTGGGGGCAGGTTCGCGGACGGGGTCCGTCTTTTGGGGGCGCTCATGCGCGCGCCCCGTCGAGCCAGACGGAGACCAGCTCCCGGGCGTGGGCCTCGCCCTGCTCGCGCCACTGGGGCTCGGGCAGGTGCCGGCGGGTGAGGAAGAAGACCATCAGCGACGAGACGAACATCGTCGCCGCGGTCTCGAGCGGCAGATCCTCCCTGAGCTCGCCGGCCTCCACGCGGGCGGCGAGGTAGCCGGTGAGCAGTTCCGTGCCCTCCCGGATGAGGCCCTGCCACGCCTCCCACACCTCGGGGTTCGTCTGGGCCGTCGTAAACAGGACGACCACTATCTCCTCGTCCCGCCGCAGCGTCGCGAGCCAACCCGAAGCTACCGCGCCCAGCACCTCTGCGGCGGGTCGATCCGAAGCCTCCTCCAGCAGGGGGCGCAGCACGCTTCTGAAGGCCCTTCCGCCCTCGAGCCTGGCCTCGAGGACGGCGGCGAGCAAGCCGGCCTTGGTCGGGAAGTAGTGGAAGACCAGGCCTTCGGCGATACCTACCTCCCTGGCTATCTGCTTGGTGGAGGTGGCGTCGAAGCCCTGCGCGGCGAACAGCCCGAGCGCCGTCTTCAAGATCTCCTCGCGCCGCGCCGCCGCCTGCCGCTGGCGCGACGTGAGCGGCCGGGTCACCCCGGGCACATCGGTCCCTCGCTCGGCTTCGCTCACCCGACGGCCACCCTTCCGATGAATTCGTTGAGTGCGTACTCGTTGAGTTATCGCTCAGTGTAATCCCGCCCCGGGGCACTGTCAACGGCCGGACCCTCGGGCGTCCCCGTCAAAAAAGGGGCGCCGAGAGGGGACCCCGAATCCCGCTCTTTAATGGGATTTCGTTTCCCGGCAGGATCGGTGTCAGAAAACGTCCGTTTTGTGCTAGGGTGGGAGCATGATCGCGGTCGTCGAAGACAAGAGGGCGGAGGTCGCCGACCTTTGCAGGCGCCACGGCGTACGGCGGCTGGACCTGTTCGGCTCCGCGGCGGAGGCCGAGGGCGGAGGGTTCGACCCGGAAGAAAGCGACCTGGACTTCGTGGTCTCCTTCGAGAGGCGCGACCCCCCGGACCTGTTCCGCAGGTACTTCGGCCTCGAGGAGGACCTGGAGGCGCTCTTCGGGCGCGGGGTGGACCTGGTGATGGAGGGAGCCCTCCGAAAGAGCCGCCGCTTCGCGGCCAACGTCGAGGGGAGCCGGGTGCCGCTGTATGGGCCCTGAGGAGCGGGTCCTGGGGGCCCTGGAAGACGTCCAGGACTGCGCCGCCTTCGTGATCTCGGCGGCCGAAGGCAGGACCCTCTCGGACTACCGGGGCGACCGGCTCTTTCGGCAGGCCATCGAGCGGAACCTGGAGATCATAGGGGAAGCGATCGGGCGCGTGGCCGGGCTCGACCCCGCCACCGCCTCCCGCATAAGCGAGCACCGCCAGATCGTCGCGTTCCGTAACCGCCTGATACACGGCTACGACCTTCTCGACGACGAGCTGGTGTGGGATACGGTCAACACGGAGGTGCCCGTCCTACTCCTGGAGGTCGAAGGGCTGCTCCGGGAGAAGGGGGCGTGAGCCCCAAGCCGGTCAGGGTGGCGATCTACCTGAGGGTCTCCAAGGACGACGGCTCCCAGGAGACCGACAACCAGCTCCTCCAACTCCGGGGGTTCTGCGAGGGCTGGGAGGGCCGCGAGCTGGTCGCCGAGTACGTCGATAGGGAGTCGGGCACGAGGGGCCGGCGCGAGCGCAAGGACTTCGACAGGATGTTCGCCGACGCCGCCCGTAACCGGTTCGACGTGCTGCTGTTCTGGGCGCTGGACCGCTTCAGCCGCGAGGGGATAAGGAAGACCATAGCCTACCTGGAGCGCCTGGACGCCTGCGGGGTGGCCTTCAAGTCCTACACGGAGCCCTTCCTCGACACCGACAACGAGCTGATCGCGCACATCGTCCTCGGTGTGACCAGCTACTACGCCCAGCAGGAGGCCATAAGGATCTCCGACAGGACGAAGGCGGGGCTGGAGCGCGCGAGAAAGAACGGGAAGGTGCTCGGGAGGCCGGACGGGTTCGAGCGGTGGGCGCCGGTCCTAGCGGGAATGAAAGAGCGGGAGTTCTCTCAGGGCCGGATGAGCAGGGAGACCGGGCTCTCCTACAACACGGTCAAGAAGTACCTCAGGCGGCTCGAAGCTCCGGAGCGAACCCCGCATCGCGTAGATTGCTAAGAAAAAAGAAGGTCCGCCGTTTCGGTTCGATTACTATCCGTACCCCAAAAAGGGCTGCCGGCGGCCCGCTCGACGGCCCAATGTTACAAGGGCGAATAAGTATTTGTGGCTTACGGGCCGGCGAATTCGCTGCTCCGTTCGACCCCAAGAACCCCGACCGCGTGATGGTCGGCGGGCACGAGGGCGCGGCCATAAGCGAAGACGGCGGGAAGACGTGGGAGCAGGTGCCCGACCTCGAGGGTGCGGACCCGATGGGTTGGGCCATCGACCCGACCGACCCGAAGAAGATGTACGCCGGCGGCCACCCCGGTTTCTACCGCTCCGAGGACGGCGGCGAGAGCTGGCGGCCGGCGGACGAAGGGCTGCCCGGGGGCGTCTCTACCGTGGCGGTGGCCCCCGATGGCAAGCGGGTCGTCTACGGGGCGTGCTCGACGGAGCGGAGGCGCTCGTGTACCGCAGCGATGACGGCGGCGAGAGCTGGGAGGCCCGAAACGGCTGAGGGCGGGCGGTCGGCGGCCGCTTCGGGCGCCCCGTCCGTCCCGCCCCGGCTGTCCCTCTCTCGGCGAAGAGGCGGGGGCTGCCAATGGGGTAGCGCTTGCCGTCCACTTCGCCCTCGTCCCCCTGCCCGCGACCGACCGGAAGCCCGAGATACCGGGGCGATCGGTAAGGCAGACCCGAGGCTCCACGATGCACCCGGTGGACGGCGGTTATCGCAAGGCTCGAAGGCGGCCTATGACGACGGCGGTGCCGGCTACTGCCGGGGGCCCCGGCTCCGCGCGCTCAGACGGTTGCCTTGACGCCCCGCCGGACGAGCCACAGCACCGCCGGGTAGCCGGTTAAGAACCCCAGAATCAGACCTATCTGCATGAGGAACAAAAAGGTCACGTCGGTTAAAGGGGGCATGAAGAGCAGGAAGTGCATGACGAGCATCCAGCCGCCCATGCCCACGTCGAAGGCCAGCACCGTCACAAGGGCTATCAGCAGGGCCACCCCGATTCCTTTGCTCGCGGTCAGCCCGCGCGCCGGCACGGTAGAGAAGAGGTACTCGAAGAAGAACAGGAGGACGGTGGCGATAACGGCGATCAGCAGGATCATCATCCAGAGGGGCTCGCCGGCGATGCTCAGGCCAGAGAAGACGACCAGCGGCACGCCTATGACGTGGCCTATGGCCGATGCGGCGCCGCCGGGGGTCCCGCCGGTGGCGGCCGCCGCGGGGAGGCTCTTCTCGGGGGCGGAGCCGTGCTCTTTTTGCCACCTCTCGCTGCGCGGGCGGCCCAAGCGGTAGTAGAGCAGGAGGCCGAGCGGCCCGAGGTAGAGGGCGGTTATAGGCCACACCACCTCCATGACGCGCACGCGCTGCCGGTAGCCGCGCCCGTAGACGTCGTAGAGGATTAGGGCCGCGCACAGGAGCGCCAGGCCCACGAAAAACCAGGAGACCGCCGTCAACCACCAGGGGATCATGGTCCCCATCTCGTCCATATTCACGCTACGAACACTCCCTCTCGAGGTTTGCTTCTGTATGAACCGCACCATTTCTCTGTACGGTCCAGCACGAGAGGATAGACCAGCGGTGTGAAGAAGCCGTGAAGAACGGGTGAACGATACGTGAACCGGTGGCGCGGCTCTTCCCTATCAGAACCGCCGGTGCTCGCCCACCGGTGCCCGCCGCGTTTTCCCGGCCGCGGGGCCCGTAGGCGACGGGCCTCCGCGGCCGGGAGGAAGCGATCCGGCCGTCGGGGGGGGTCGGGATGTTGTTGTCGACCCTCGCCAGCCGCAACCGCGCCTTGTTGCTTGGCCCCTGCCCGGCTTGCCGCACCCTGGTCGTCCGTGCCCCCGCGATGGAGGCCACGGGGCGGTCGTCGGAGCCTGGCCTCGGGCCGATTCCGTTACGCCCCTCTCGGCTTCGGGGAAGGGGGACGTGTCCCGGGAACGGCGCCTTCTCAACGCCCTTCGAGCCGGTAGCCGGCGTCCTGCCAGGCCTCCATGCCGCCCCCAAGATCCCAGACGTTGGTGTACCCGAGCCCCACCAGCGTCTCGGCGGCGGCGGCGCTCATCGGGCCGCCGAGGCAGTAGAGCGCGATCTTGGCGTCCTTATCCTCCGGAAGCTCGTCCAGGCTCTGCCCTACCTCGTCGTACGGGATCGACAGGTCGGTGCGGGGCAGCTTCCCCTGGAACGGCACGTGGGTGTTGACGACCGCGACGCCCTCTTCCCGGGTCAGGGGCTCGAACTCGGACGCCGTCACGCGGGTGTAGGAACCGCCCGAGACCGAGATCTGCCTCCCCGCGCTCTCGGGACCGGCGGGGAACTTCTTGGCGTCCTCCGGACCGCCGGGCCCCCGCGCCTCGCCTCCCCCGCAGCCCACGGGCGCGAACGCGAGGGCGCCGGCGAGCAGCACGAGCAGTAGCGGCAGCCTTCTCATCGTCTCCTGTCGTCGTCCAGGGTGCGGCCCCATCCGGCCCCGCACGAGGGCTCCCCGTTCATCCTTTTGTCCGTATTCTATAGGCTCCGCTGCCCTTGGCCCTCACGAGATTCGACCCAGAAGCAACTGCGCCGCAAGCCCCAGGCCGACGGTTGCCCCCAAGGCCACCGCCCAGACCGCCGCGACCGACCGCGCCGGTCCCCGCGAGGGTCTCCCCGCGGACCGCGCCCCCTTGGGCGGCCCGTACATGGGGACGACGATCCTGAGGTAGACCCCGAGGGAGAGGACGCTGTTGAGGATCGCCACCACGGCGAGCCACGCGAAGTCGGCGTTCATGGCGGCCCCGAAGAGCAAGAACTTGCCCACGAACCCACCGAGCGGGGGCACGCCGACGAGCGAGATGAGGAAGACCACCATCGCCGCACCGGCCGCCGGCGCGGCCCGGCCGAGGCCCGCGAAGTCCCTGAGGTCCCGCCCCGCGCGGGCGACGACGGCGAACGCCCCGAGGTTCATGGCGGCGTAGGCGGCGGCGAAGACGGCGAGCGAGGGTACCGCGAGCTCGCTTTCGCCCACCGCGACGATGCCGAGCAGGAAGTAGCCGGACTGCGCGATGGATGAGTAGGCGAGCAGCCTGACCACGTTCTCCTGCACGAGCGCCGCGAGGTTCCCGTAGGTCATCGAGACCACGGCCAGGGCGGCGATGACCAGGGGCCAGCCGAAAGCTCCGCCGGTGGGCAGGTCGCGCGCGACCTGCGCGAGCGCGAAGATCGCGCCGACCTTCGGCACGACGGAAAGGAACGCCGCCACCGAGACGGGCGCGCCGTCGTAGGCGTCGGGCGCCCAGAAGTGGAACGGCGCCACCGCGGCCTTGTAGCCGAGGCCGACGAGCAGGGCCACCAGGCCGGCCGCCGCCGGGAGGGCGTTGCCCTCGAGCCGGCCCAGCTCCGAGATCAAGGTCGAGCCCGTCGCCCCGTACCAGTAGGTGAGGCCGAAGATCATGACCGCGCCCGTGACCGACCCGAAGACCAGGTACTTCATCGCCGCCTCGGTGGCCCGGTCGTCCCTGGGGTAGGCGACGAGGGCGAAGGAGCCCAAACTGGAGAGCAGCACGCCGAGGACGAGGAACATCGCGTCCCCCGCCCCGGCGAGCGCGAGCGCGCCTATGGCCGTGAAGGAGAGCAGGGCGTAGACCGTGCCCTCGCGGTCGGTGCCCTTTATCTCCGGGTACGCGAGAACCGCGCAGAGAGCCGTGGCCGGCAGGAGGGTTAGCTTTGCCCAGATGCTCAAGGGGTCCACGCGGAAGGTGTCCATGAACGCCGTGGTCTCCGTGCCCAGCAGCGGGACGGTGAGGCCGGTGGCCACGAGGAGCCCGATCACGGTGAAGGGCAGTGGCACCTTCGGCAGGCGCAGCATCTCGAAGACGAGGGCGCCGACGGCGGTGAGGAGCACGGCGATCTCCGGCGCCAGGAGCGCGAGGTCGCGGCCCGTCCGCATCTCCTCCGCGCCACCGCCGCCCCCCATCCCCTGCATCCCGTCTCCCATGCCCTGCAGCAGGGCGAGACCTAGGGAGATCACGGCAGCAACGCCCTCGTGGTCGCGTGCACGACTTCGAGGACCACGAAGGGCGCGACCCCTATCAGCACGGTCAGGAAGAGGAGGGGGGCGGCCGCCAACCACTCCCTGGCCCCGAGGTCCTTCATCCCGCCCCAGGCCTCCGACGGCTCGCCGAGGAAGGAGAGTTGGATGGCCCGCAGGTACAGGCCCGCGGTGATCGCTATGCCGAGGATGACGACCACGGCCGCGGGGTAGACGTAGAAGGTGCCGAGGAAGATCTGGAACTCCGCCGGGAAGTGCGCGAGGCCCGGCAGCCCGAGCGAGGCGAAGGCCGCCAGGACGAACGCCCACCCCAGGCCCGGCACCACCCGCAGAAGCCCGCCGAACCGGCCCACCTCGCGGGTGTGCGCCCGCTCCTGGAGCATCCCGACCAGCAGGAACAGGGCGCCGGTCACGAACCCGTGGCTGACCATCTGCAGCACCGCCCCGTCCAGGGCCAGCGCCCGCACCCCCGGGTCCGTCGACGCCGCGGCGACGGCCACGCCGAGCGCGACGTAGCCCATGTGGTTCACGCTCGTGTAGGCCACGAGGCGCTTGAGGTCGGTCTGCGCCAGGGCGACGAACGCCCCGTAGAGCGCCGAGAAGACGGCGAGGGCCGCCACGTAGGGGGCGGCGGCGCGGAAGGCGTCCGGGGTCATCTGGAGGGCGAAGCGCACCAGGCCGTAGGTGCCGAGTTTTAGGAGGACTCCGGCCAGGATCACGCTGCCCGCCGTGGGCGCCTCGGTGTGCGCGAGCGGCAGCCAGGTGTGCACCGGGAAGACGGGCATCTTGACGGAGAAGGTGACGAGCATCGCGACGAGAGCGAGCATCGCCGCAAGACCCGACAGCGGCGGGGAGTCTATGTAGGCGCGCATGTCGAAGGTGCGCGGGTCCGACCCCAGGTAGAGCGCCAGGATCGCGAGCAGGAGCGGCAGGCTCCCCAGCAGCGTGTACAGGAAGAACGTGAGCGCCGCCCTCTGGCGCTCTTCGTAGCCCCAGCCGGCGATGACGAAGTACATCCCGACGAGTGTGACCTCGAAGAAGACGTAGAACAGGATCGCGTCGAGCGCCACGAAGGTGCCGATGGAGGCGGTCTCCAGCAAGAGAAAGAGCGCCACGTAGGAGCGCGCCCGCTCCGCGACGCGCACCGAGAAGACTAGGGAGACGAAGAAGAGGATCGCGGTCATCAGGACGAGCGGCAGGCTTATGCCGTCCACGCCGACGCGGTAGGCGGCGCCGATGGAGGGGATCCACCCGACCTCCTCGACCTGCGAGAAACCCCCGCCCCCCGAAGGGACCCCCCGCCCCCACATCCACGCCGCCCCGATCAGGGCGAGCCCCGACGCGGCTATCCCTACCGCGTGCGCGACCCTGGGGGTGGCGCCGCGCAGGGCGACGAGGAGCGCGGCGCCCCCGAGCGGGAGAAAGACGGTTAGCGAGACTACGGGAAACATGCGATCTTGCTCCTCTACAAACCGATTACCAGCACCACGAAGGCCAGGGCGCCGCCGGCGGCGGCGAGCAGCAGCTCCCTGTGGACGAGGCCGCTCTGCAGCCCGCGGGCGTGGGCGCCGAGGTTGCGGGTGCCCCGCACCAGCGCCCCTATGAGGCCGTCTATGCCCCGCTCGTCCGCGAGCTTCGTCCAATAGGCGACGGCCAGCCCGCCGCGTCCCACGGCGCGCACGGCCGCGTGGACGACGCCGTCGAGGCGGGAGCAGGCGCGAGCGAGCGCGAGCGCCGGCCGGGCCACGAGCCCGTCGAAGCCGCCGGCGACCCTGAAGCCGCTCCGCGCTGGCGCGAAGAGCGGACCGAGCATTCGCCCCGCCGGGAGGAGCCATCCGGCCAGGAGCCCGGCCACCGCCGCCGCGAGGCCGGCCAACGAGCCCAATCCGAGAAGCGCGGAGACGCCGAACCCCGGGAGGTCGGCCCCGAGCAGGCCGCCGAGCGGTCCGATGGCGACGCCCAAGGTGGCCGCGAGCGCCGCAAGGGCCGCCAGCCCCGCGCCCATCCACGCCGCCCCCGCGACCGGCCCGCCCTCCGGCCCGCCCTCTGGCGCCCCTCCCGTCTCGCCCCTCCACAGGAGCCGCAAGGCCCGCGCGACGTAGGCCCCGGTGAGCAGCGTGCCGGCCAGGGCGAGCGGGGCGAAGAGGGGGGCGTGGGGGGATTCGAACGAGGCCGCCACGATAGCTTCTTTCGAGAAGAACCCGGCGAGCGGCGGGATCCCCGCTAGCGCGAGCCCCGCGACCGCGAACCCGAGGAAGACCCGTCGGTGCTCGCGCCCGACGCCCTGGAGGCCGGAGAACCCCGTCGTTCCCCGCGCGTGCTGGAAGACGCCGGCGCCGAGGAAGAGCGAGCTCTTCATCGCCGCGTGGGTGACCAGGTGGGCGGCGGCCGCGGCCGGGGCGCCCGCCCCCACGGCCAGGAGCATCAGGCCGTACTGGCTCGAGGTGGAGGAGGCGAGCAGGCGCTTGAGGTCGCCCACGGGCTCCCCGTGGGGCTCACCTTCTGGCTCCCTCTGGGGCTCCCCGTGGGGCTCCCCGTGGGGCTCCCCCTGGGCGACGGCGATGACGCCGGTGACGACCGCCGTGACGCCGCCCAGGAGCCCCGCGACCAGGAGCGCCTCCTGGGGCAGCAACGGGTAGGCCCGGATCAGCAGGATCGCCCCCGCGGCGACGAGGGTGGCCGAGTGCAGCAGCGCCGAGACCGGCGTGGGTCCCGCCATCGCGTCCTGGAGCCAGCCCTGCAGAGGCGTCTGGGCGGACTTGCCGGCCGCGGCGACGAGCAGGAGGAGGCCCGCGAGGAGGGCCGCCGGCCCCCCTACGCGCAGGGTCTCGGAGATCTCGCTGGTGCCGGAGGCGGCGATGAGGACGAAGATCCCCGCGTAGAGCGCGAGGTCGGCCGAGCGGGTGTAAAGGAAGGCGCGCGTGGCCCCCGAGGCGGCGGCCGGCCGTTCGAGGTGGAACCCGATCAGGAGGTAGCTGCTGAGGCCGATGAGCTCCCACGCCGCCAGCAAGAGCACCCAGTCCCCCGCCAGGACGAGCGCCTGCATGGCAGCGACGAAGAAGGACATCCCGGCGAAGAACCGTATCTTGTCGGCCTCCCCTTCCGTGTAGCCGACCGCGTACACCACCACCAGGAGGCCCACCACCGCGACGACCCCCGAGAGTACCGCGGTCAGGGGCTCCGCCACCAGCCGCAGGGGAAGACCCGGCAGCCCCGGCAGCGTCGCCGAGAGCTGGGCCCCGCCCGCCGCGCGGACGAGCGCGACGGAGGCGCCGACGAGCCCCGCGGCGCAGCCGAGCAGGGCGAGGGTCGCAGCACCGCGCCGGACGGCGAGGATCGCCGTGGCGCCGAAGAGCGGGCCGAGGATCGCGAGGGCCACGAAGGTCATCCCTTGAGCTCCTGCGCCTCTTCCATCTCGACCGATCCCCTGGCGCGGAAGCGGCCGGTGGCGACGCCGAAGCCGACGGCCATCTCCAGCGCCATGACCGTCATCACGATCAGGACGAACATCTGCCCGGCGTAGACCTCGGGGTGGAGAAAGCGCCAGAAGGCGACGAGGTTGACCATCGCGGCACCCAGCATAAGCTCGACGCCCATCATGATCATCACCAGGTTCGTCTGCGAGAGGGCGCCGTAGAGCCCGATCCCGAAGAGGACGGCCCCGACGACGAGCGCGACGGCGAGCGTCGTCATTGGCCCCTCCCCTCCCGTCCGGCGACCGCGATGGCGGTGGCCGCGACCATGGCGGTGAGGATCGTGACGCCCGCGGTCTCGAAGATGAGCATGGAGCGCTCCATGATCTCGAGCCCCAGCAGGCGCGTCTGTTCGACCGGGGCCGCCGCCTCGTCCGCCCGCCCCCAGTCGGCCAGGAGCGCGACTCCGACCGCCGCCACGGTGCCCAGCACGCCCGCCACCAGCGAGGCGCCTCTCTGGTGGGTCATGTCCATCTCCCCAAGGCCCCCCGGGTCCATCATGTACATGACCATGAAGATCGCCATGATCGCCATCTCGGTGGCCATCATCATGATCTGCAATACCCCGAGGAACTCGGCCTCCATCGCCAGGAACATCCCCCCTATGGCCGCCATCGAGAACAGGAGCGCGAGCGCCGAGCGCACCATCGAGGAGGTGCGGAAGACCACCACGCCGAACCAGATCGCCGCGAGCCCGAAGAACCCGGTGAAGAGCGCCTGGGCCATCACCCGACCACCAGCAGGAGGACGCCGACGTAGAAGATGTTGAAGAGGGCGAGCGGGATGCCGATCTTCCAGCACCACGCCAGCAGGTGCTCTTCTCGCAACCGCGGGACGAACCGCCCGGCGAGGAGCATCGCCGCCGCCACCAACAAGGTCTTGATCGCGTTCCACGCCCACGGCGGCAGCACCGGCCCGAGCCAGCCGCCCAGGTAGAAGACCGTGACCGAGGCCGCGACGGTGAAGACCAGCGCGGCCCTCGCCAGCCGCATCACGGCCAGGCGCCACCCCGTGTACTCGGCCATCACCCCGCCGGCGAGCTCGCCGGGGGCCGTGGGCAGGTCGAAGGGCGGCAGGAAGCAGACGGCCATCGCCGCCACGAGGAACGCGGCCAGGCCGAAGGGTTGGTAGACGGCGTTCGGCAGGGCGGCCTGCGACTCGACGACCGCGGTGGTCACGAGCGACTCCGCGCGCATGGCGACCGCCGTTATGGGCATGACGATGAGCATCGAGTAGGCGACGAGCTGGCCCAGAAAGCGGAAGCCCCCCACCATCGCGTAGGCCCCGTCGGGTCCCCAGCCGGCCATGAGCAGCGCGACCATCACGAAGGCGAGCGCCGCGTTGACGAACAGCGCTCCCGTGGCGAGGTCGGCCGCGATCAGACCCGGGGAGAGAGGCAGAACGGCGAAGGCGAGCACCGCCGAGACCAGCAAGAGCGGCGGCGCGACCTCGAAAAAGATGCGGTCGGGTTTGCGCGGCAAGAGCGACTCGCGCCCGAGCAGCGCCACCGCCGAGAGGATCGGCCCCGCCGGACGGAGCCTGCCCGTGGAGACCCAGCCCTCGAGCACGGCGACGAGGTAGGCACCGGCGAGGAGCACAAGGACCATCAGCAGGGTCGTCATCGCACCGCCCCCGGGGGTACCCACGGGGGTGGCCCCCAGGGTGAGAGGTCGAGCGAGGCGACGCCGACGAGGGCGTCGGCCAGCTCCTCGCCCTCCGCGACCGGCTTGGCCAGCTCAATGTGCGCCGACGACGGGGTGTCAAGCTCGAAGCGGCTCACGGCCCCTTCTTCCAGCCACACCCTGAGCGTCGCCGCCCCGCGCGGGGTCTCGACCGTCGCCGAACCCGTACCGTCCGGATAGGCGCCGCCGGGTCGGAAGGGCAAAAGCGAGACCGCGTTCGCCCGCCGAACGAGGTCCAGGCTGCGCCTCGTCTCCTCGACGCGCAGCAGCAGCCGGGAGAGGGCGTCGTCCCCGTCCCGCAGGGCCGGCTCGAATCCCAGCAGGTCGGGGTAGACGGCCTCCTGCGCGCGCAGGTCGGTCGTCCGGCCGCCGGCCCGCGCGACCGGCCCGAAGGCCGTGGCGTCCGTGGCGCAAGCCGTGGGCAGCGGCCCGACGCCCCGCAGCTTGCGCCGGAGGAGCGGCGTCCTCTCGACGCCCCGCGCCAGCTTGCCCACCTCGTCGCGCAAGCGCGCGACCTCCGCGGCGTCCTGCGCGCGAAGGAGGGCGAGCTGCAGGCGGGCTGCGCGGGCCTCGAGGCGCGCGTGGCCGAGCAGGTGGGCGAAGCCCATGAGCCAGTTCAGGTGGCTAGCGGCGCGCTCGCGCTCCAGGGCGCCCGCCCGCCCGAGCGCCGTCTCTTCGTCGATGGGGATTCCGGCCGCCTCCTCGACCGCCCGCAGGGCGAGCACCCGGTACGCGACCGGGGAGAGCGGGTCGAGCCCCGAGAGGCGGTCGGCGAAGCCCCCCACCGGCTCGGCCGGCCCCTCGAAGGGCCGCCCTTCCACGCCGGCAGCCGAAGCCTCCGCCACCGCGTCGCCGTCGAGGGTGAGGGAGAGCCTCAAGCCCCCGGGCAGCCCCGGAAACAGCGGGCCGAACGGCACCTCTATCCGCTCCATGGGCAGGCCGTCGCTGCCGCGCGGCAGGTCCCTGGTCATCTCGACCATGGACATGAACCCCGTGCCGTCGCCATGGTCCATGTGCCCGTCCTGCTCGGCTTCTCCGTGGTGCTCGTGACCCCCGGAACCTTCGCCGTGGTCCGCGTCGCCGTGGGCTTCGTCCCCATCGCCGCCTCGTGAGCCGTGCCGCGCCTCCGCGAGGCCGTGGGCGAGGCCGTGGGCGGGGCCGTGGGCGGGGCCGTGCGCTGCCCCATCCGCCGCCGCGGCGTCCTCCCGCGGCACCAGGTCCATCCCGCAGACGCGGCACGAGCCGGGCCCGCCGCCCACCACCTCGGGGTGCATCGGGCACCCGTAGCCCGTCGCGTCCTCCTCGTCGGCCTCCAGTTCCTCCTCGCCGCGGCCCGGGTGACCCTCGGGGTCGTGGTCCGTGGCGTCGCGGCCGGCACCGTCGCGGCCGCCTTGCCCGGAGCGCTCCTGGCTCGCCTGGTCGTGTACCCCGTGGTCGTTGTCCATGCCCGCGTGCCCGGCGTGATCGTGCCCGGGGTTGTCTGTTTGACCGTGGCCCCGACCCTGGTCCTGACCCTGGTCCTGACCCTGGTCCCCACCGCGGTCCATCCCTCCGGCGGACTCCCGCGGCACGAGGTCCATGCCGCACCTGGGGCAGGAGCCGGGCTCCTCGCTCACCACTTCCGGGTGCATCGGGCAGACGTACTCGGTTTGCGTCCGCAGTGCTTCGACGTCGAATTCGGCCACCTCCGGGGCGAAGGCGCCCCCCGCGAACGACCGCCGCAACTCCGCCACTCCCCGCGTCAAGGACTCCTGCCCTGGCGGCACGGAGACGTCGGGTCCGGGCAGCGGCGATACGTCCCCAGGCCCCACGGCCAGCACGGCCCGCGGCCGCGGCATCTGGGCGTAGGCGACCGCCGCGGCGTCCTTGAGCGCCTCGGGCAGCCCTCCCACGAGCACCAGCACGCTCGCGTGGCGCGGCGTGTCCGCGAGACGCAGACCGGCCGCCTCGAGGTCGATCCCCCGGGCGCGGGCGACCTCGGCGCCAGGCACGACGAACGCGTGCAGCTCCCGCGCGAGCGCCCGCGCGACCAGGCGGCGAAAGAGGGAGGCCTCGCCTTCGCGCGCGCCGCGGAGCGGGGCGTTCGCCGGGGCGCTCACTGCCGCCTCAGCGCCCCCTGGCTCCAGCCGTAGAGGAGCCCCAAAAAAAGGATCGCCAGGAAGACCCCCATGTCCAGGAGGGCGACGAGACCCAGCTCCTTGTAGACGACAGCCCACGGGTACATGTAGGCCATCTCCATGTCGAAGGCCAAGAACAGCAGGGCGTACCCGTAGTAGCGGACGTGGTAGCGGACCCACACCGGCTCGGAGGAGAGCTCGCCGGCCGTCGCCGGCACGTCCTTGGCCTCCTCCTCGCGGGTGCGGCCGATCGCCCTCGCTATGGCGCCCAGGCTCAGGGCCAGGCCGACCGTCCCGACCGCCAGGCCCAGGAGCAACGCGTACTGCGCGAGGGCGCTCACCGGGGCGGCGCCCCCCACCTGCGACCGTCCGCCCCGCGCGGGTTCGGCGTGAGGCCCGGCGTCAGGCCTCGCGTCACGCCGCCACCGCGTAGCCGGCCTCTTCGACGGCGCCCTTCAGGTCGTCGTCCGTCACCTTCCCTTCGTCGAAGCGCACCTCCACCGTACCCGCCCCGGGGTCGGCGTTCGAGTACTCGACGCCGGGAAGCTTCCCGAGCTCCTCCTCCACGGCCGCCTTGCAGTGGGCGCAGCTCATGCCCTCTAGGTTCAGCGTCTTCTCGGTCATGGTCTTTCTCCTCTCCGTGATCTTCGCGGTTGTTTTCCTAAACCCTCAAGAACCGCTCGACGGCGGCGGTCAGCTCCTCGACCTTCTCGTCGGCCTTCTGCCTGTTCCCGCTCTCTATCGACTCGCGGACGCAGTGCTCGACGTGGTCCCTCAAGACGAGCGTGCCCACCTTCTCCAAGGCGCTGACGACGCTCGCCACCTGGGTGAGGACGTCCACGCAGTACGCCTCCTCGTCCACCATCCGCTGCAGCCCGCGCACCTGACCCTCGATGCGCCGCAGGCGGTGCCTCAGTTTCTCCTTGTCCTTGGCCTCTATGTAGCCGTGCGAGGCCCCCACCGGGCCACCTACCGGGCCACCTACCGGGCCACCTACCGGGCTACCGGCCGTCCCGGTGGCCGGCTCGTTTGTCCCTGCCGGATCCATGTCCTGTGTCCTTTCCCTAGACAACCTTTGTTCTTCTGAGCCTGAGCGCGTTCGTAAGCACCGTCACGCTGGAGAGCGCCATCGCCGCCGCCGCGAGGATGGGGTTTAGGAACCCGTATTCGCCGAGGAAGGGGCGCAGGGCCCCGGGCACGCCGCCCGCTTCGCCGGCGAAGAGCGGGTACAGGACGCCCGCGGCCACCGGGATGAGCGCGACGTTGTAGGCGAACGCCCAGAACAGGTTCTGCCTTATGTTCCTCACCGTCGCTTTTGAGAGCTTTATCGCCCTCGCCACCCCGCGCACGTCGCCGCCGATCAGGGTGAGGTCGGCGGCCTCCATCGCCACGTCGGCGCCGGTGCCGATGGCGACGCCGACGTCGGCCTGGGCGAGCGCCGGCGCATCGTTTATGCCGTCGCCGACCATGCCGACCCGTCTGCCCTCGGCCTGGAGGCGCTTGACCTCTTCGGCCTTGTCCCCGGGCCTCACCTCGGCCAGGGCCCGGTCTATGCCGAGCTGGCGGGCGATGGCCTCGGCGGTGCGGCGGTTGTCGCCGGTGAGCATGGCCACTTCGAGACCCAGGGAGCGCAGCCTGTCCACGGCCTCCCTGGACTCCTCGCGCACGGTATCGGCGACGGCGACGAGGCCGGCGGGCTGTCCGTCTATGGCGACGAACATCGGGGTCTTACCGCCGCGCGCCAGCTCCTCGCCCATCGGGACGAGCCCGTCCTCGCCGACGGCGGACTCTGCTAGGGACTGCGCTAGGGACGCCTCCAGGAAGCGGCGGTTGCCGACGAGGACCTCCCGGCCCTCGACCCGGGCCCGCACGCCTGCGCCGGTCACGGCCTCGAACCCCTCGGCGTCGGACAGCGAGAGGCCACGGCCCCTGGCGCCCTTCACGATGGCCTCGCCCAGAGGGTGCTCCGAGCCGCGCTCGGCGGAGGCGACGAGCCTCAGGAGATCCTCGTCGGGGACGCCGTTCGTGACCGCGACGTCGGTGAGAACCGGCTCGCCGCGGGTGAGGGTGCCGGTCTTGTCGAGGACTATGGTGTCGAGCTTGTGGGCGCCTTCGAGGGCCTCGCCGCCCTTGATGAGGATGCCGGACTCGGCGCCCTTGCCGGTGCCGACCATGATCGAGGTCGGGGTCGCGAGGCCCATCGCGCACGGGCAGGCGATGATGAGCACGGCAACCGTGTTCAGCAGCGCGAACGTGAACGCCGGCTCGGGGCCGAAGGCGAGCCAGACGCCGAACGTCGCGAGGGCGGCGACTATCACCGCCGGCACGAAGACCGCGCTGACCCGGTCGGCCAGGCGCTGGATGGGGGCCTTCGACCCTTGGGCCTCCTCGACCATCCTTATGATCTGCGAGAGCGCCGTGTCCTTGCCGACCTTCGTCGCCTCCATGCGGAACGAGCCGGTCGCGTTGATCGTCGCGCCGATCACCCCGTCGCCGATCCTCTTGGTCACGGGGATGTACTCGCCCGTGATCATGGCCTCGTCCACGGCGGAGGTGCCCCAGACGACGCGCCCGTCGACCGGGACCTTCTCCCCCGGTCGCACGACAACGACGTCGCCGACCTCGACCTCCTCGACGGGGACGTCGGCCTCCTCTCCCCCACGAATCACGCGGGCGGTCTTCGCCCGGAGTCCAGCGAGCTTCTTTATGGCCTCGTTGGTGCGTCCCCTGGCCCGCGCCTCCAAGAGCCTCCCCAGGAGGATGAGCGTGATGATGAGCGCCGAGGTGTCGAAGTACACCTCGGCCCTGTCGCCCGCCCCGGCGAAGAGGCCGGGCGCCACGGTGGCCGCCGCGCTGTAGAGGTAGGCGGCGCTCGTGCCCAGGGCCACCAGCGTGCTCATGTTCGCCTGCCCGTGCTTCAAGGCACCCCAGGCGCCCCTGTAGAACCTGCGCCCGGCCCAGAACTGCACCGGCGTGGCGAGCGCGAGGAGCGTCCAGTTCAGGACCGGCATCGGGAGCGGGATGGAGAGGCCGAGCATGTGCGGCAGGCTGCCGATCAGGATCGGGACCGTGAGCGCCGTCGCGACCACGAAGTCCCGCTTGAGCTCCCGGTAGCCCCTCTCGTGGGCGTCTTCGGGGGCAGCCTCGCCGCCCTCCTCCTCGCCGGGCGAAGCCACGCCGTAGCCCGCGCCCTCGACGGCCTCCTTGAGGTCTCGTTGCTCCGCCTCGCCCCGGAGGTCGCGGACCGATGCCTTCTCGCTCGCCAGGTTCACGCTCGCGTCGAGGACGCCGGGGACCTTCCACAGGGCCCGCTCGACCCGCCCGACGCAGGAGGCGCAGGTCATCCCCGTAACGCCGAAGCTCGCCTCCCGCACGTCCGCGCCGTACCCCGCGCCCTCTATCGTCCCGACCAGGTCCTCGGGGCCCGTGGCCTTCGGGTCGTACTCGACCGTGGCCTTCTCGGCCGCGAAGTTGACGCTGGCGCTCTCCACCCCCTCCTTGCTCGAGAGGGCCTTCTCGACCCGGCGCACGCAGGAGGCGCACGTCATCCCGGTGACCGGGATGGTGACCACGCTACCGATCTGCTCGCCCACCGGCACAACTCCTCTCACCTTTTTTACCATACCCCCCTATCCTATATTGAGCGATACCAGGGGTCAAGGCGACCGGAGGGGAGGGGCCGCAAGCCCCTCCCCCGAATCGTCCGGCGTCTAGCCCTTGGGGTACCATTGCTCACGCCATCCCTCCATCTGCTCTATCTCGCGCTCCTGGGCGCTCACGATGTCTTCGGCGATCCCGCGTATTTCGGGGACTTTGGTTTCCTCGCGGGCGACCTCGGCCATGGCGATGGCGGATTGGTGGTGCGGGATCATCTCGTCGATGAACGCCTTGTCGAAGGGCCTGGCTTTCGCCAGCTCCCGCGGGTCGGACATGCCCATCGCCCGCGTGTTTTCCTCGTTCATCTCCGTCGTGGACTCGGCGGAGCCGTACTCGCGCTCCCGGATCTCGCCGAACATCCTGATCTCGGAGCGCTGCGAGGAGACGATGTCCTCCGCAACGTCCCTTATCTCGGGGTGGTCGGCCTCCTCGAGGGCGACCTCTGCCATCTCCACGGCCCCCTCGTGGTGCGGGACCATCGCGTCGATGAACGCCTTGTCGGAGTACTCGCCGTTCGGCATGACCATCTCCCGGGACATCGCCGTCATGTCCTTCGAAGGCATACCCCCGTGGTCCATGCCGGCCATCCCGCCGCCCTGCGTCTCGTCTTGTGTAGGCGCCACGCCGGGGTCGGTCTCCCGAGCCGCCTGCTGCGACCGCTCGCCGCCCGATCCGCCAGGGTCGTTGCCTTGCAGGTCGTCGCGGCCCTGCCCACCGCCCGCGCTGCTCGCGCATGAGGTCAGCGTCAGGCCGATCGCCGCCAACAGCGCGGCCATAGCGTGCTTTCTCATCTCCGTCTGCCTCTCTGTGGTTTCGGTGTTCGTGTGCTGCTGGATCGCGCTATCGGGGCGCGGATCAGAGCCGGAACACCTGCAAGAGGGGGGCCGTGGGTCCCCGAGGTGGAGGGAGAAGACGCGGCGTCGGGATACGCCCCATGCCCACGAACCAGGACATCGCTACCCGAAGCGGGACACCGCGAAGCAGGAGCGTCGCGATCGTCCCCCCAACGAGGAACGCGAGCAACGCGGCCGCGTAGTCCGAAGGGACTACCGGGTGCTCGGCACGGTGATCGGGCGAATGCTCCTGAAGGTGCCCCTGGGAGTGCCCTTGAAGGGCCGCCGCGCCGCCGGTGACGGAGGCTTGGTGCGCCTGCTCGGACGCGGCGAGCCCGCACACCTGGTGCAGGCCGCCCAAGACGCCATGGCAGAGGAACAGCGCGACCACCAGAAGGGCGGGCACAAGCCCCCTCCGGAGCGGGCCGGGCGCGTCTTCCCCCACGAGGCCGGTATTGGTCATGGGAACATCGTACCACGAATTACCCCCGTGGGGTATATGGACACTTACCGGCGCGTCGCCCGCGGCGTCCCGTGCTCCGGCTCGGGCCCCGGGCGGATCGTGAAGCGCTAGGGCACGGGCTTGCCCGCCCTCCGGCGCCGGACGACGGCGGCCACCACCGCCCCGGCGATCACGACGCCGAAGGCGAAAAGCAAGGCCTGTACGTACTGCGGCGCCCTTTCTCCCAGGTAGGCGTAGGCGAAGGTCGCGGGGGCCGCCCCGATCACCGTGACGGCGAAGAAACCCCAGAAGGGCATGCGGGTGAGCCCGGCCGCGAAGGAGATCACGTCGAAGGACAGGATCGGCACGAGCCGCGCGGCGAGGACGGCGTAGGTCCCCCAGCGCTCGAACCAGCGGTCGGCCGACTCGAGGCCTGTCCTCCCCACCAGGGCCTCCACCGGTCCGCGCCCGAGGGCCCGCGCGAGCCAGAAGCTTGTGGCGGCGGCCAGGGACGCGCTCGCGAGGCTCAGCACCCCGCCCCAGAAGGCGCCGAAGGCCAGCCCGTTCGCGAAGGTTATGAGGAAGGCCGGCAGGGGTGCGGCGAGGGCCTGGAGGATCATGAGCAGGGCCGAGACGACCGGCGCCCAGGCCCCGTACGAGAGGATGTAGTCCCTCAAGCCCGAGACGTCCCCCCTCCACAGTATTGCGGCGGCCCGGTTCGCCTCCGCGCGAAACTCCGCCGAGAGGAGGTAGGCTAGCCCGAGCATAGCCCCGGCGGCCAGGACCACCGCGAGCCGCGCCCGCCCGACGGTTCGAGACCCGATGGTCTTCGCGCCGCTTGGCGGGCGGGCGCCGGGCGGATCCTCGCGCGTTTCGCCGGCTCGGGCGCGCCACCCCGAAGCCATCCCTCGCCAGCGTCTTCGCAGGCGTCTTTTCATCGCTCTTTCCCGTTCGCCCGTGGTCCCCGTGGTCCCCGGGATCGCGCGTGCCGCGTCTGGGCCGTCGTCTGCACCGTCTCGGTCCTATCCTGGGTTCCGGGCGAATACGGTGAGCACGAGCCCGTCGAGGTGGCGCTCCACCCGCTCGACCTCGAACCCCGCCTCACGGACCGCCGCCAGGGTGTCCCGGTCGAGGCGGCACCCCCCGGCGAGACGCTTCCAGATCGGCGTGGCCTTCTCCTGCGCCCACGCGACGTGCTTTCTGTCCATCTTCACGTGCTCCAAGAGGCGGAGCCCGGCCCCTTCTTTGAGCACCCGCCGCGCTTCTGAGAGGGCCTTTTGCGGTTCCTGTACGGTGCAGAAGGCGAGGGTCGCCACCGCCGCGTCGAAGCTCGCGTCCTCGAAGGGCAACTCCTCGGCAACGGCGGGTATGAGGTCGACCGCGAAGGGGGCGCCTCGGGCCCGCCCCCGCGCCCGACCGAGCATGGCCCCGTCGGGGTCGACGCCGACCAGGTGGGTTACCGCTTCCGGGTAGAGCGGCAGGTTCCTGCCGGTCCCGATGCCCAGCTCCAGCACGCGTCCGCGCAGGCCGTCGAGGGCCTTTTCGCGCAGGCGCCGCAGACCCAGGTTCTCCGGGAGCTCCATGACGGGGTCGTACAGGCGGCCGAAGAGGCCGGAATCGATCACGCCCCCTAGCGCTGGGCCTGCTGGACGAACCAGACGATAAGCCAGACGAGCAAGGCCACGACGAGGAACCAGAAGAGCAGCATGCCGAGTATGCCGCCCATCATGCCGCCGCCCATCATCTGACCCATGCCCCCCATCCTGCCGCCCGCGAGGACCGCGATGATCACCAGCACGAGCAGCGCCCAGTATCCCGAGAACCACCCTGAGGTTGTCGCCCACGGACCGTGCCTCTCCTTCGTGAACCCGACGGCCCGACTTCGCCTACGACGTGAGAACCCGCGTTGCGCGGGGCCGCGGGCGTTCGGGTGTCGCTCCTGGCGACACTTATCGGGCGACGCTTGTGCGACTTGTCTTACGGAAAGAGGTTACACGGTCCATATGAAGGAGCCGTGAAGATGCCGTGAAGTCCTCGTGCGGGTCCGAGCGAGCAAGAGAGTCGGTTGCTCGCCTCGTGCTTGCGGGCCCTTTCGGCTAACCGCCCCGGCTGTCCTGGACGGCCTCGAGCACTATGGAGTCGCCGGAGACCTTCACTACCAAGGACCGCACCCCGGCCCAGTGGTCCCGCCAGATCGGGTCCTCGGAGACCGACGGGTCGAGCCGAAGCCCCCACCCCTCGCGCTCGCCGTGGTCGAGGGCGCCCTCGAAGACGGTCTCGGGACCCCTCCTCTCGCCGCGCCCGCGGGGAGGGGGGAGGCGGTGGATCCCGTTGCGGGAGCGGAAGGCCTGCACGCTGGAGGCGCTCGTTCCGAGCGCGTCGGCGATCCAACCGTCCGCCATGCCCGCTTCGGTCCACTCCCTTACCCGCCCCGAGTGGGGCTTGAGCGCCACGCGCTTTTTGGGTCCCGTCATGCCGACGCTGGCTCCTCCTACTCGCGTCCGAATCCGTCTTCGGGCCCGTCTTCGGAATTGTCTTCGGGACCGCCCGCGGCGCCGACCGCCGACCCCCGTTCTACCACGACGGTCGCCTCCCACCGACCGCCAGGAAGCTCGCGAGGAAGTCCTCGCGGTCGGCGCTCACGAGCCCCAGGAACGCCTTTCCGCCGAGCCTGCCGGGCAACGGATCCAGGGCCACCCTCCCGGCGTCCGAGAGCGGGCCCAGGAGCAACGAGGCGAGCTCCCCGGGCGCGGTCTCCCTCACCAGCCACCGATCCCCCGTCTCGGCGCCCTCCGCCGCCCCGAGGCCGCCGAGCGCCAGGAACAGCTCGGCCTCTTCCCCGAAGCTGAACACCGGCACCGCCCTCTCGCCATCGGCGAGCTCCAGGGCGAGCACCTCCAGAAACCCGCGCTCGTGGCTCACGATCAGCCAATACGGCCTCCCCCGGCGCCGCGCCCCAAAGCGTGCCTCGGCGGGGACCACGCGGGGCGTCACGCGCCCTTCCTAACCCACACGGTCGGCCCGCACCACCAATCGCCCCGACTCGGGCCCCCCCGAGTAAAGGTCGGGGCCCAGGGTCCACCAGTCGTCGACGCTCTCGGTGCAGGTCTGGAGCGAGACCACGTCCCGGCCCGGGATCGGCCTGGTGACCCGGGTCTCCCAGGGGTGCACCGCGAAGATCTCGGTGACCCGGTAGGTGTAGACGGCGCCGTTGGTGTCCTCGAGGACTACCTCGTCGCCCTCTTGCATGGCGGGCAGGTTGTAGAACTGGTAGTGGCTCTCGGTGCCCGGCCAGCCGACGCGGTGGCCCGCTATGTACGTGTTGGTGGAGGGCTTCTCCCACGGGAAGCCGGTCTCCGGCACCTTTATGGCGCCCAAGTCCAGCGCGCGCTGCGAGTCGTCGTTCCTCACCGTGTGACCGTAGACGCCGAGCCTCGGGACCGTGAGGTACATCGTCGGATCTTCGGGGGCCGGCGGTGCGGCGGCCTCTTTTTCGGCGGCCTCCTCCTTGGCCGCCTGCTCCTCGGCGGCCTTCTCTGCCCTCGCGCGCTCGGCCTCTTCCCTGGCCTCGAGGTCCACGACCGGCTCGGGGGCGCCCGCCACGGCGGGGGCGTCGACCCTCTGAACGGGGCCGTCGTTCGAGCCCGAGGGGGGGGCACCGGAGACCGCGGCAGCCCCGATCCCGCTCAGGAGCAGCAGCGCCAGGGCGAGGGAGGCGAAGAGGCCCCTCCTGGGACGTCTCCTGAAAACACCCTTCTTCCCCGGATCCCGCCCGAAGGCGCGCCCGGCCACGTACCGCGATCTCTTCTTCGTGAAAGCCATAGGCTGTCGTCGGTCTCCTCTCGTTAGGGGTTGGTGGGCGCCACGGGCACGGTGTCGGCCGGGATGGGCCGGCCCTTCTCGTCCTTGAGGGCTCCGTAGGTGTCCCTGTGGAGCACCCCGTCGTAGAGGACCTCGCCGTCCTTCTTCACCGTCTGGTAGGTGACCCACTCGGCCGAGTCGGCGTTCCTGTAGACGGGTTCGGACCACGTCCGTACTTTCGTGCCGTTGGGCTGGCCCCAGATCTCGGCGTAGACGTAGCCGCTCTCCGCCACGTACTGCCTGACCAGCACGTAGGCGTCGGTGGTGTTCTCGAACTCCATGTCCAGCTCGCCCTCCCCGTTCGGGCCGCCGAACCAAACGGTGGCGTCGAGCCCCGGCCTTATGTAGGGAAGCTGCGCGTAGTGGGGGGAGCGCTCCGTGACGTCGAGGCCGGCCTCGTTGACCGCGTTGTAGAGGGTCGAGGTGACCTGGCACAGGCCCCCGCCGTCGGCCGTGGTCTCCCGGCCGTCCACGATGACCTTCGACGCGTTGTAGTCGAGGCCCGAAACTTTCTCGTTCATGGAGAAGACTTCCCCCGGGGCCAGCACCGTCCCGTCGACCGCGCCGGAGGACATACTCAGGTTCTCCATCCGCTCGTCGCTCTTGTCGGAACTCAAGGTGTAGTCGGTGCGGTAGGAGCCCAGCAGCTCGGTCGGCTTCATCCGCCCGGCCTCGGCGGTCGTCAGGCCCGGCTCGACCGTCGCCACGGGCACCCGGTACTCCCGCCTGCCCTCGAAGAGGCCGCCCCGCATGGCGCCCAAGAGCTCCTCCTCTTCGATCCTCCGGCCCTCCCTTCCCGGCGTGACCGTGACGCCGACCCCGGCCGCGGACCCCTCCACGGACCCCTCCACGGACCCGCCCACGTCGAACCCGGCCTCCACCGGCTCCACAGTCAGCGCGGAGAAGACGTCGCCGAGCGCGGCCCTCAGCCTCTCCTCGTCCAGGCCCGCCCGGATCTCGCCCCCGCCGGGCGCGAAGGTCAGGGCCCCGCCGACCTCCGCCGGGGTGAGCGTCCACTCCCGCCCTTCGGCGGCCAGCACGACCGGCCCGGACACGGCGGCCCGGGCCTCATCGGCCGCCCGCTCGGCCGCCCGCGTGGTGATCCGGGGCCCGAGCTCCTCCCCGACAACCGCCGCCTCCCCGCCGAGGTTTTCGAGGGCCTCCTCGACGTTTTCTACGGTGCGTGGAACGTCGGTCCGGAAGCCTTCCCGGGCCTCTTGGACCCCCACCTCTCCCCCGGCCACGGCGACGGAGGCGTCCCGGGGTTGCCCGTTTGCCCTCTTTGCGGCCTCCTCCGCCGCCGTCCGGACGGCCTCGGGGCGTACTCGACCTCTAGCGGTATCCGGACGGCGCCGAAGGCGGCCCCCAGCCGCTCGTCGAGGCGCCGGGGTATGCTGCCCCGCGGCCCACGCCGTAGGCTTCCCCCACGCTCGCCGCGACGGCGGGGCGGAAACCCATCTCCTCCTTGTCGAGGACGAGGCCGCCCCCGGGGCCGGTGAGCCGGACCTCCCCCGGCGCCCCGGAGGCGCGCTCCTCGAGCGCCCGGCGGGCCTCTTGGGGGGTCTTGCCGCCGAGCGGCACGCCGCCGACCTCGACGCCCCGGTAGACGGCGCCGGCGTTCGACCAGTAGTCCAGCGCCACCAGCGCGGCGACGAGGGCGCAGAGGACGATCACCGCCCCGCCGACGCTGCGACCGCCCCGCCCGCGCCCCTTGCCGCGGCTGGGGAGCCCTTTTCCCTGCATAGCCCTCCCGGCAGACGGTCTTCGCCAGGACCTAAGCAACCTGGGCCTCCTCTACGAGCTCGGCCCGGGTGATCAGGCGCTTCTCGTAGTCGGGGAGGGTGCAGGTCTGGAGCGTTAGAACGTCCTTGCCGGGTACGGGCTTCGTCACGGAGAGATCGGTGGGCCCCGTCACGAACTCCTCGTAGACCCTGTAGGTGTACTCCGTGCCCTCCGAGTCGGTGACGAAGATCTCGTCGCCCTTCTCGAGCGCGTTCTGGTCCCAGAAGGCCAGGAAGCTGTCCGTGCCCGGGTAGCCGAGCCTGTGGCCCGCCAGGTAGACGTTCGCCCCGTCCTCCCAGGGGAACCCCGTCCCCTCGAGGTGGATGGCGGCGTGCTCCTTGAGCGCGGCCTCGTCGTCGCCGGCCGCGTCGGGCACGGCGTCGTCCTCGATCCGGTCCATTTTCGGGATCGTGAGGGTCAGGGTCTCGTCCCCGGGGCCTTCGGTTGTCCCCTTTTCGGGTTCTTGCCGGGCCCCGACCTTGGGGACGCCGAAGCCCCCGGGGTCCTCACCGTTTTTGGCTCCGGTATCGCTTAGGCCCACAAAGAAGAACGCAACGAGCGCCAGGCCCGTCCCCACGAGGAGCACGCTCCCGAGCCTCTGGATGATGCTCTTTGTCCGCAATCTAGGTTACCTCCTGACCCCTTCCCGGGGTCGGTCCGTGGGCGCGCCGTGGGCCAGACCCAACCGGCAGAACGCTCCCGTTGCTCCCCGGTCCTATTCGGTTTCCGCCCAACCGGTGGTGTTGGTGGGGTCGGGCCAGCCGCCGACCCGCGGCTTGTTGGTTTCGTAGTGCGGCATCCCTTCGGGGACCGGCGGGTTGTAGCCGTAGACGTCCGTGTGCAGCAGGCCGTCGAAGAGCACCTCGCCGTCTTTGGTCACCTTCTTGTAGGTGGCCCACTTGATGCCCCGCGCGGGATCCTCGAAGACCTTCTCCGAGCGCATCTCGACCTCTTTGCCGGTGGGCTCCTCGCCGAGTATCCGGGCGTTGAGGAAGCCCTTCTCGTCCACCCACTCCCGGACCAGGACGTCCCCGCCGGTGGTGTTCTCGAACCTCATGTCGAGCTCGGGGATTCCGTCTCCCCCGAACCACACGGTGGCGTCGAAGCCGGGCCTTATGTACGGCAGCACGGCGTAGTGGGGGTTGCGCTCGACGATCTCGAGCCCGGCGTACTGGGCCGCCATGTGGAGCGTCGAGGAGACCTGGCACAGCCCCCCGCCGTTGGCGTAGCCTACCCCCCCGTCGGAGAAGGTCTTGGCGGCCTCGTAGTCGAGGCCCCGGGTCAGGTCGTTGAAGGAGAAGACCTCCCCCGGCTCCAGCACGGTCCCGTCGACGGCGCCCGCGGCCAGGTTCATGTTGCCCTTGCGGCTCGGGTTGGAATCCCACAGGAAGTCCGTCTGGTACTCCCCGAGGACCTCCATCTCCTCTTGCCCGCCGGCCTCCTCGCCGGGGTCCGCCCCCTTCGGACCCTCCCCGGCGCCGGCGCGCTCTGCGGGGCCGACCGCGGCCTTCTCCCCGCCACCTCCGCCGGCCGGCGGCCGCTCGGGGCCCGCCGGGGCCGTCCCCAGGGTCGTCCCCAAGGCGCCGCCGCCCGCCAGGTAGACCGCCGCGGCCGCCGCGACGAGCAGGGCGGAGGCGGCCGCCGCCAGGCCCAGCGATTTGTTCTGGCGCCCGCGGACGGCGCGGGCCCTGCTTCTCTTCTTTGTGCGTGCCTCTCTCAAGGTGGTTACCCCCCCGCTTGGTGTGGATTCGGTGATCTTGCCGGGGCCGTCGCCGGTTTCTGGTCGTGGCGCATCCGCGGCGCGTTCATCCCGCGGACCCTCCCTTGGGGGCCGCGTTCTTTAGATCGCGGCCGCCGCCCCGCCCGGAAGCGGCCGTCCCCCTGGCCCGCAACCGCCAGGCGAGAAGCGGGACGAGGATCACCAGCACCGCGAGGGAGACCGCCTGGGCCTCCTGCAGGCCGAAGAACCAGACCTGCTCCGTCCGGAAGAACGTGAGCAGGAAGCGCCCGGCGGCGTAGACCCCGGCGTAGGTGACGAAGAGCAGCCCGTCGGTCTTGTAGACGCCGCGCAAGGACCACAACAGCCCCAGGAGCGCGAGGTCGAAGAGCAGCTCGTAAACGGGGTAGGGGTGGAGGGGCTCGCCGAGCAGCTCCGGGGGGACCATGGACGCCGGGTTGGTGTAGACGAAGGCCCACGGGACGTCCGCGGGGGCGCCCGTGGCGTCGCCGTTCGGGATGCAGGCCAGGCGCCCGAGGCCCTGGCCCAGGATCAGGCCCGGGGCCGCCGCGTCCGCCGTCTTCCAGAACGGGAGGCCGGCCAGCCGCGCGTAGACGAGGCCGGCGAGGACGCCCCCGATCAGGCCGCCGTAGACGGCCAGCCCGCCCTCCCACACGTACAGGGCCCGCGCGGGCTCGCCCGCGTAGAGGTCCCAGCGGTCCACCACGTGGAAGAGCCGCGCGCCGATCACGCCGCCGAGCAGGCCCCAGAGGATCATCGACCGCATCTTCTCGGTGTCGAGGCCCCGCCTGCGGGCCTCGCGCACCCCGAGCCACCAGCCGGCGGCGACCGCCAGCGCGACGAGCAGCCCGTACCAGGTCGGCATGAAGGGCCCGAAGTGGCCGATCATGGGGTTTACGCCGATCTCGATGCCGTTCAACGCTTATCCTCCCCCCGGGCCTCCCTTTGGGCCAGCCGCCGTTCGAGCTCGCTCCGGAGCTTCTTTTCCGAGGGCCGGCCGTAGGAGAAGGGCACGCCGGCGACGAAGATCCCCGGCGGGAACATAACCCCGCCGTGCCAGGCGAGCTCCTGGCCCTCGGGCGTGGCCAAGTCGAGCTCCCTCACCGAGATCGGGTACTCGCCCGAGAGGCGCCCGAGCACCTCCTTGGCCTGCTCGCAGAACGCGCAGTGCTCCTGGGTAAGGAGCGTCACCTCCACCACTACGACGACCCCTTCTCGAGCCCCGCGCGCATGTCCGCGAGGAGGTCCGGGGCCGGCACGTACATCGTGTAGTCCGGGGCGCCGCCGTAGTCCGCCCGCCACCTTATCTCGCCGTCGGGCCCGACGACGATGAACGTGTGGCCGTTGGTGGACCCCCCCATCATCCCGTAGCTGTTGGTGTCGTAGGTCTTCGAGGCGGCGAGGTTCGGGTCGGTCAGAACGGGCGTGGAGATGCCCTCGTCCTCGACCTTCTGCTCCAGGGCGTCGGGGGGGTTGTTCGTGATGCTTGCGACCTCGTCTATGCCGAGCTCCTCGAACCCGCCCATGTTGGCCTCTATGTCCCTGATCTGGTCCCAGCACGGCTGGCAGCCGAGCCCCTCCTGGAAGTACAGGAGCACGGTCTCGCCGCGCTTTTGGGAGAGGTCGAAGGTGTCGCCCTGGGCCGACTCGAGCTTCATGGGCGGGGCCTCCTCGCCCGGGCCGGGGTCGCCGACCTGAATGGGGTACCTGCCCGCCTGGCCGCCCGCCGAGGCCGGCTGCTCGGGGGCGCTGAGGACGAAGATGGCCCCGAGGCCGGCGACCGCCGGCAGCAGTATCGCGGCGAAGACGAGCACGAGGCCTAAGCCTGGGCCCCTCCGGACGGTCTTGGGCTTCTTGGGCGTGGTCTTCTTGGCCTTGTCGCTGGTCTTAGGCGTCCCTGTACTCAATGGTCTCCTCCTTCTCTTCTTGTTCTTTGGATTCTTCGTGTTCTTCGCGTTGCTCTGACGGCGCCGTCTCGTCGGGGCTCACCTGCCGGAGCGCGCGCCACGCGAGGAGCGCCGCGGCGGCCAACAGGAGGGCGCCGCCGGCCCATCCCGGCACCCACGAGAGGGCCTCCGTGACCACGCGGCCGTAGTGCTCGAGGTCGGCGGAGAGGTTCGCCTGCCAGCCGCTGGAGGCCGGCATCGAGTCGTATGCGAGCCCCACGTACAGCGTGGCAACCGCCATGAGGACGAGCAGGAGGCCGCTGGCGAGGCTCGTCCCCGTGATCGTGCGCTCCGGCAGGGGCCCGATCCGGTAGGAGAAGGTCCTGGGCCTGAACAGGCGGCTCTTGCCCCAGTCGAAACGCTCCCAGAGGAGCGAGATCAAGAAAAGCGGGGCGACCATCCCGAACACGTACGAGGCCCCAAGGCCCAGGGCGAGCCCGAACGAGGACGCGACGCTGGAGAGGGCGATCACGCCGGCCAAAACCGGCGCGCAGCACGAGCTGGCCACGCCCGAGAAGACGCCCATGGTGTAGACGCTCAAGGGCCCGCCCTTCCCGCCGGCCCTGCGGCCCGGCACCGGGATGTGCAGCTCGCCGCCGAGCAGGGTGTACGCCCCCAGGCCCAGCATGAGGAGGCCGCCGGCGACGTAGATCGGGGTGTGCTGGGTCGTGAACAGCTGGCGCAGGACCGACGCCCCCATGGCGAGCGGGAGGATGACCGTCGCTATGCCGGCGGCGAACAGGAAGGTCATCGCGACGAGCACGCCGCGGTTCTTGAAGGAGCTGGCGAAATAGGCGGGGAGCATCACGGAGATGCAGCAGGGGGCGAACAGGGCGATCACGCCCGCCACGGTCGCCGCTATCACCGAGCCGCCGAAGAAGATGCTGCTGCTGCTGCTGTCCATCTACCGGATGCCCCCCTCGGCGTCCGCGGTGTGGTCCGCCGTGCGGTCCGCGGCGCCGTGCGCGCCCCGGCGCTCGCGGTCGCCCGCCCGCGGCTCGTCCCGCTCGAGCTCGCCGATCCGGCCGGCCAGGTCCGCCTGCTCGGTCCGCAGCCGGGCGAGGTGCTCTTCGCGCGTCAGGCCGGCGTCCGCCTCGTTTACCTCTCGCGGCGCCCGGCCTTCCGCGCCCCCGCCCCGCTGCATGCCCCACATCATGAGCACCATCGACAGCGGGCAGATCGCGAGCAGCAGGAGCGGGAGGGCCGCCGCCGCAAGGTTCGGGGCAACGACGTAGGTTCCTACCCCCAGCGCCGCCAAACCGGCGATCACCTTCCAATTGAGACACATCTTCAACATCTTCATTGCGTAGTCCTCCCAAGAAAATAAGGCGTGAACTGGCGCGCCACGCGCGGCTCGCGCGCTTTGCGCCCTCGGTTTTGCGCCCTCGGTTTTGCGCCCGCCGTCTCCGGTTGCGGGACGCCCCGACGAGGCGGCAGGCCCCGAAAGGTCCGCGCGCTGCGACGGTCATCCCACCCGGGCGAAGCGAGCGGCCAGAGGACGATACGATCCGTCCCCGGCGAGCACGCCGGTGCGCCCGGCGTTCGACGGCGAGCCTCTCCGGAGCTACCGCTCCTGGACGGAGCGGTCGGTTACCGGCCGGGTGAGGGTCTCGGAGGCCAGGGGTCGGGAGGCAGGTACGCCTCGTCGGGGCGCGGTTCCAGGAAGGGACGGCGGCTAGAGAGAGCGCCAAGGACGGACACCGCGTAGGGCGCCGCGAGCACGGCGGCCGCGCAGGGCGCCCCGAGGCACCCCGAGTCCACGACGCCCGCGTGCGCGGCCTGCGGGCATTCCCCGGGTCCGCAGGAGTCGTGCGCGACCCCTAAGGACGGGTAGAGCGTCACGAACGCGGCGACGAGGACCGCGAGCAAGACCAGGCACGCGCGGCGCCGCAAGGGCAAGGCGGCCGGGCGAAGCCCGCTACACGCGGCCATTTTGCGATTCCTTGTCGTGGTTGGCGGGTTGGGCGTCCGATGGGGGGGCGGCGGGCAGCGAGAGGCCGAAGGTCGACCCCTGCCCCGGCGCGCTCTCCGCCCACACCCGGCCGCCGTGCGCCTCGACCAGCTGCTTGACGACCGCGAGCCCGATGCCGCTTCCGCCGTCTCTCCGCGACCTCGCGCCGTCGGCGCGGTAGAAGTGCTCGAAGACGTTCGGCAGGTGCTCGGACGGGATCCCCGAACCGGTGTCGCTGACCGTCGCCTCGAGCGTCGCCGGCCGCGAGGCCGGCCCGACCCGCAGCGTTACCCTCCCGCCCGGCGGCGTGTGGCGCAGCGCGTTCTCCAGGAGGTTGCCCAAGACCTGGGAGATCCGGTCTGGGTCGACGTCGGCACGCGGGAGGTCCCCCGCCGCCTCGACCTCCAGTCCGACGCCCCTCTCCTCGGCGCGCGGGGCGAAGCGCGCGGCGCTCGTGCGCGCCAGCTCGCCGAGGCCCGTCGGCTCCCTGCGCAGGGGCAGCTGCCCGGTCTCCGCCAGCGAGAGGTCGCGCAGGTCGTCGATCAGCCGGGAGAGCAGACGCGTCTCCCCGTGAACGTCGGCCACGGCCTCGGCCGAGAGCGGACGGACCCCGTCGAGCATCGCCTCGAGGTCCGCCTGGATGACCGCCAAAGGCGTGCGCAGCTCGTGGGCGACGTCGGCGGCCATCCGGCGCCTGAGCGCCTGCTGGCGGCCGACCGCCTCGGCCATCGAGTTGAAGGCCGCGGCAAGCTCCCCAAGCTCGTCGCGCGAGCGGACCGGGACGCGCCCTTCCAGGTCGCCGCCGGCCACCCGACGGGCGGCGGCCGTCAGGTCCCGCAGCGGGCCGGAGATCTGCCGGGCGAGCAAGAGGCCCACCCCGACCGCCGCCAGGACGGCCAGACCGCCGGCCACCCACAGGGAGCCGGCGATGGCCTCCAGGTACGCCCGCTCGGCCGGCCCGATCACCTCCTCGACCATCTGCCGGCTGGCCTCCGGCCCCATCATCTCGTCCATCATGCGTCCCATCTCGCCCAGGTTCCCGGTCTGGCGGCCGACGAGGTAGTCCTCGAACGCGCCGCTCGCGGACCGGCCCACCAGCAGGCCGAGCACGCCCACGGCCACGAGGGTCACCCCCAAGAACGCGAGCAGCAGCTTCGCGCGCAGGCTACGCACGCCCCGCCTCCAGCTTGTAGCCGACGCCCGGCACGGTGGCGACGCTCTCGGCGGCCCCGTCCCCGCCCGCGCCCGCGAGCTTTTTGCGCAGGTTCTTGACGTGGGCGTCGACCGTGCGCTCGTAGCCGGCGTAGGCCTCGCCCTGTATGCGCTCCAGCAGCTCCAGCCTCCCGAAGACCCTCCCGGGCCTGCGGGCGAGGGCCGAGAGCAGCCGGAACTCGGTCGGGGTGAGCGCCAGGGGCACGCCGTCCCACGTCGCCTCGTGGCGGGAGGGGTCCACCCGCAGCGGCCCCACCGACAACGGCGCCTCTGAGGCCCCTTCGGCTCCGTACTCCTCCGCGGGGACGGCCCGCCGCAGCACCGAGCGGACGCGGGCCAGGAGGGTGCGCGGGCTGAACGGCTTGGCGACGTAGTCGTCGGCGCCGAGCTCGAGCCCTATCAGCTCGTCGACCTCCTCGGCGCGGGCGGTGAGCATGATGATCGGCACCGCGGAATCCCGCCGGATGCGGCGGCAGACCTCGAGCCCGTCGAGCTCGGGAAGCATGACGTCGAGCACGACGAGGTCGGGCCGCTCCTGGCGGAACCGCTCGAGCGCCACCCGCCCGTCGCCGGCGCTGACCACCCGGTAGCCGTCGTGCTCGAGGTACTCGCGCACGACCCTCACCAGCTTGGGCTCGTCGTCCACCACCAGGATCTTGCGCCTGCTCATCCTCGCCCCCCCCTGCCGCGCGCCTCTGGCCGGCAGGCGGCCAGAGGGCCGGCGCGAAGCCCGCCCCAGAGGATGCGACCTTCGCCCCCGCGCCCTCGAGACCCGGGCGAGGGGCGCGCGGAGGGTACGGTGCGTGCCGGGCAGGCCGTGCGCGGGGCGCTAATCACCGCTCCCCGGCCTCCCGAACGAAATCCTCGTAATCGCCGTGCGCCGGCTCCCCGCGCAAGATCCCGAGCGCCTTCCCGAACTCCTCTGCGCCCACCTCTCCCCGGGCGAAGCGCCCCCGCAGGGTCTCTTCGGCCGGGTCGGTCCGGGGTTGGGTACGGCCGCTCAAAGCGCCCCGGGCGGGCAGGATGCCGATGGCGGCCAAGACGACCACACCAAGCAAGCCGGCGAAGAGCAGTACGCCGACCAGCCCCGCCAGGAGACCGAGGACGCCGCATCCGCCCATCATCGCTTGCCACCGCCTCCCCTCGCCTCAATGCTCAAACGGGGCACTAACCGGGGCAGCGTTCGCGCCGCCGCCCCGGTCATCACGGGCATAACCCCCTCAGGTTGGGCCGTCCGCACGGACCGCCGGGGGTGGATACGGTCGTCCGCGCTTGCCTCCCGGCCGGCGCCCCTAGTAGTCATCGTGGGTGCCACGGGCAAGTTCCTCTGTAGGGTCATCGGGCATCTGGCGTGATCGTCGGCGCCTATCTCGCCGCGGGCGAAGCGTTCGCGGAGAACCTCCTCGGCCGGTGACGCTCGGGGCGCGTAGGATACGCTTCTCCGGCGCCGGTTGTCGGCGAGCACCCTGAACGAGATCCAGGCCGCGAATCCCAGGAGGCCGATCAAGAGCAGCACGTTCGTTAACCCCCCGGCGAGGCCGTAAGCACCCCAACCCCACATCATGTTGCCGTCCATCATGCCGTCAAATCCACCCATCATCGTAGCGCCACCTCTCCCGATCGGCATCGTTTCTCGTCGCCGGCGCACAAGACCGTTGCCCCGGGTGAGCCCTGGTCGAGCCTCGATCCCGAAGGGGCCGGCGGAACCCGCCCAACGTTCCTGCGCAAAGGATAGCCCGCGGTCGTGAAGAAGCGGTGAAGGGGGCGTGAAGATCCGATGCGCATACGGATCCGGTGGCGGGGCTCGTGGCTGGGGGCCCGGACCGCGCCCGACGGCCGCCGCGCCGGCGAGCTCCTTCTCCGGGCCGCCCATGCGCCATTGTTGGCAACCACGCACCCGGCAAGTTCTACCGGGGCCAAAAGCGGCGCGCCCCGAGGGCGCCCGAGACAGCGGGGGCGGATCCGGTCGCCATCGCCGCGGCGGCCACGACCGGGCCGGGGAAGGCGGAGAAGCTCCGGGCCCCCACGACGGTCGTTACGAATCTTTTCCGGTTCACGCTCTCGGGCTCGGCGTTCCCACCGGCCTCGATCCTCGGCTGGGGATCGAGGATCACCCGCCCAACGTGTGCGCAAGGTCCGTAGAGCAGGGAGACGAGTTCCCCGGCCGTGGTCTCCCGGACCTCCCAGCCGCCCCCCAACCCCCGGAGCCAGAGGAACATCTCCGCCTCTTCCTGAAAGCGGAAGACCGGAAGCCCCTCCCCGCGACCGTCGGGGTCCTCCGTCAGCACCCCGATTTTGCCGAAGCGGCGATTCGCCACCGTCCAGTACCTCGACGGGCGTGCCGACCGGCGTGCCGGCCGCGTGGCGTTGGTTCTGGGCGCGCCTGCCAACATCGTTACCGCCTCTCCCGGCGCGCGGGAGCGCCAAAGCGAAGACCCTATCTCCGTCCCCCTGCCCGCCCCCTCGGGAACCCCCTTGTGGCGGGGGTTCCCGAAGTGGTCCACGAGATAGGCTACGCGCTGTTTACGGTCCAACGCTTGCGGTCTCTAGCGCTCGATGGGGGCGCCCACGGAGTTGCCCCACTCCGTCCAGGAGCCGTCGTAGTTGCGGACGCTGTCGTAGCCGAGCAGGTAGCTGAGCACGAACCAGGTGTGGCTCGAGCGCTCCCCGATGCGGCAGTAGGCCACGACCTCGGAGTCGCCGGAGAGGCCGGCCTCCCCCTCGTAAATCTCCTTGAGCTCGTCGGCGCTCTTGAAGGTGCCGTCCTCCCTAGCGGCCCGCGCCCACGGCACGTTCGCAGCACCAGGGATGTGCCCGCCCCGCAAGGCGCCCTCCTGCGGGTAGTCCGGCATGTGGAGCAGCTCGCCCGAGTACTCGCCTGGGCTCCTGACGTCGATCATCGAGCCGTTGGCCTGCAGGTGCTGCTCGACGTCGGCCTTGAAGGCCCGGATAACCGAGTCGTCGCGGGTCGGGGTCGGGTACTGCGCCTGCGGCACCGAGGGGACCTCCTGGGTCATCTCGCGGCCCTCGGCCTCCCACTTGACGCGCCCGCCGTCCATGACGGCGACGTTGTCGTGGCCGAAGAGGCGGAAGACCCACAGGGCGTAGGTGGCCCACCAGTTGTTCTTGTCCCCGTAGAAGACGACCTTCGTGTCCGGGCCGATGCCCTTCTCTGACATCAAGCGGGCGAACTTCTCGGGGTCGAGGTAGTCGCGCACCAGCGGGTCGTTCAGGTCCTCGACCCAGTCGATCTTGACCGCGTTCGGGATGTGCCCCACCTCGTAGAGCAGGACGTCCTCGTCGCTCTCCACGATGCGCACGTTCTCGAGGTCGTTCAGGTGCTCGGCGACCCAGTCGGTGCTCACGAGCGCCTCCAGGTGGGCGTAGCCCTTCTGCTCTATCTGCTGCTCGGTATTCGCCATTTTTTCTGCTCTCCTTTGCGTCCTGAGTTTCCGGCCTGTCCGTTTCCCAAAGATTGGGGGCGACGAAATGCGCCGCCCCCGGTCGGGGATCGTTAGCTCTTGGATGCGGCCTCGATCTCGTCCAGGTAGCCCTTCATCAGCTCTATCTGGGCCGACTGCTCGTCTTCGATCTTCTGGGCGAGGTCCTTCAGTTCGGGATGGTCGGCCTCCTCGAGCGCCTTCTCGGACATCTCGACGGCCATCTGGTGGTGCGGGATCATCATCTCGAGGAACATCTCGTCTGTCGCGTCGGCGCCCATCGTCTCCCGCATGGAGCCGCCCATCATCCCTTCCATCATCTCATTCATCATCCCGTCGCCCATCATCCCGTCCATCTGGCTCGGGTCCATCATGCCGAAGGTCCGCCCGGCGTCGGGGTACCAGTCCTTGCGCATGTCTTGCATCCGCTCGACCTGCTCGGCCTGGCTCCGCTGGATGCTCTCGGCGAGCTTCCGGAGCTCGGGCCGCTTCGAGTCGGAGATCATGTGCTCGGAGGACATGATCGCGCCCTCGTGGTGCATGATCATCTGGTCGATGAACTGCAGATCGAACGGCTTGTCCTGCTCGAAGGAGCCCATCGCCCGCGTCTCATCGCCGCCCATCATGCCGCCGTCCATCATCGAGCCCGTCCCGCCGTTCTCCATCATGGAGCCCGGGCCGCCCCCACCCATCATAGAGCCCTCCTGGTCGTCGCCGTGCGCGTAGGCTATCCCGCCGGCCCCCACCGCGATCAGCGCGGCGACGGCCAGCCCGCCCGCCAGAAGCTTCGACCTCAGCCCGCCGCCCCCGGCGTCGCCGCTCTCCGCGTTTATGGTCTTCACGATCATCATCTCCTCTAAAGTTTGCCTGTGCGATCAGTGTAGGCTGGCGTTGTGAAGAAGCCGTGAACCGCCGGTGAAGATCCGGTGCCGATCTCGCGCCAGCGGCCACCGAGGCCCCGGCGGGAGCGAGGCAAGTGGGAACACCGGGGCGGCGAACGCGACGGACGCGAGTGCCAGGCCGGCGAGGAAGAGCAGCGTGCCCGACAAGCGTTTGGGAAGCCGGATCCGGCCGCTGGCGACCAGCAGGGATAGCACCACCAGCGCGCCGAAGAAGGCCACCATGGCGAGGCTGGCGAACGGCAGGGCAACCGGCAGGGTGCCGCTAGCCGGTCCGGCGGCCGGGATAAGAAGGCGCTCGGGGGTTTCGCTCAATGGCCCGGCCGGAACGGTGCCGCGCCCCCCTCCTCGCCGCGCGGGAGGAACTCGAGGCGCCTCCCTTCGCCCTCGGGTCCGTGGTCGCCCACGTGGTCCACCTGCAGCGTCGTGTGCTCTATGCCGAACTCCCCGGAGAGCACCTTCTCGATCTCCCGGCGGCGCTCGTGGCAGTCCACCTCGTTGCCGACGAGGACGTGGGCGGCCAGCGCCGGGAAGCCGCTCGTGATGGTCCAGACGTGGAGGTCGTGCACCTCCACGACGCCCTCCACCTCGACCATCTTCCTTCCCACCGCCTCGGCGTCGATGCCCCGCGGGGCCTGCTCCAGGAGGACGTTCACCGACTCCTTGAGCAGCTTCCACGAGGAGCCCAGGACCAACAGGCCGATTAGGGCGCTGATGATCGGGTCGGCGTACACCCACCCCGTGAGGATGATGACGAGGGAGGCGGCTATGGCGCCCACCGATCCCATAACGTCCGCGATCACGTGCCTCAAGGCCCCCTGGAGGTTCAGGCTCTCGCCCCCCGAGCGCATCAGGATCGCGGCCCCCGCCGCGTTGATGACGAGCCCCAACACGGCGACGGCGAGCATCCAGCCGCCCAGGATCTCCGGCGGCTCCTGCAGGCGCCTATAGGCCTCGACGAAGATCCAGATAGAGATCGCCACGAGCGTCATGCCGTTGAAGAGGGCCGCCAGGATCTCGGCCCGCTTGTAGCCGAAGCTCCTGTTGGGGGTTGCGGGCTTGGCCGAGAGCCAGAAGGCGAAGAGCGCGAGCCCGATGGAGGCGGAGTCCGAGGCCATGTGCCCGGCGTCCGCCAGTAGCGCCAGGGAGCCGGTTAGGAGGCCGCCGATCACCTCGACGACGAGGAAGGTCGTCGTCAGGCCGAAGACGACCGCGAGCGCCCGCCTGTCAGCGTTGCCGTGGGAGTGCCCATCGTGCGAATGCCCCCCGCCGCCGTTTTGCGGGCGCCCGCCGTGCCCGTGCTGCTCGTCCGAGTGGGGGTGGCGGTGGTCTTCGTGGGGGTGCGAATGCGCCATCGTCAGCTCTCCCCGTATCGCCCGGGGTTAATCAACGCAACCCACCCCGCGCCCGCGGCGGGCGGACCCCAGCGGCCCTCAGAAGCCCCACGCCCGGCACGAAGCGCCCCACCCTCGACGCGTAGCCGGCGTAGCGGGCGCCGTGCGCGCGGAGCAGGTACGGCTCCTCTACGAGCCGCACCTGTATCTCCACCGCCGCGACCAGCGCCGCCGCCCCCAACAGGGACGCGGCGTTCGGGACCAGCAGCGCGAGGCCCGCGAATGCCGGCACCATCGCCGAGAAGATCGGGTTGCGCACGAGCGCGAAAGGGCCCGCGGTGACGAGCTCGGTCTTCTCCTTTTCATCGACCCCTATGCGCCACGACCGGCCCATCGCCCATTGAGCCACGAGGGTGCCCGTCAGGCCCGCAAAGAACAGCACGAAGCCCAGAGCGTGCCCGAGCGGCCCGTCCAGGGCGGCGATGGGTTCCGCCGCCCCCGCCAGGGCCAGCAGCGGCGCGGCGAGGAAGAGCACCACGGCGGCGACGAAGAGCACGCCCCCGGCCCACTCCGCGGAAAACGGGCGCCCGCTTATCCCCTTGAAGCCCGTCGAGCCCGTAGAGCGGAGCTGCACGAGCGTCCGCCCGCCGAAGGCGAGCGCCAGGTAGAGCGCCAGTAGCACGAGCGAGGCGATCGTCACGACCTACCTCCCCCACGCCCATAGTATGATTCGTAATTCATATGAACAAATATACATGTGTTGGGACGGGGTGTCAAGAGGTCGGGACCTCAGGGGGTCGCCTTCAGTCGTGTCGGGCGTGTTCGAGGACGACCCGGAGCAGGTCGCGGACGTGGTCGTCCGCCAGCGAGTAGCGGACCGTCTTGCCAGACCTCTCGAAGCCGACGAGGCGGGCATCGCGCAGAACCCTGAGCTGGTGGGAGACGGCCGACTGGCTCATGCCGAGGGCGGCCTGCAGGCCGCCGACCGAGAGCTCCCCCTCCCGGAGCAGGGCGCAGAGCAGGCGCATCCGGGTGAGATCGCCCAGCACCTTGAGGAGCTCGCTGGCCTCGCGAATCTCGGGCGCGATGTGCGCGTCTGCCGGCCCGGCCTCGGCCGGGCGGGTGCGGCGGGTCCCATGCATGGGACGCATTGTACAGTGGCATGGTCGGCGAGGGCGCACTGCGGGGTTCGCGCCACGGTCCGCCCGTTTTTGGCACGATGGGACCAGGCAACGTTGGCCCATCCGCCTGATGCGGCCCGCGTCGGGGCCGCCTATGCTTGCCCACACTGTGAAGTCGGAACTACAGGGGCATGGAGGCGTGCGCGCCTGCGCGCTCCGCGGCGCGTTGCAGGTCGCCGTGGACCTCGTGCGGATCTCGCGTTTCCTGCGCCTGCGGGATCGCGCGACGCGCGGGTGCGTCGTGCACGACCACGGCGTCCGGAGCCAAGTCGGATGCCCGCTCGCGATCGCCGCTGGCGTCGCCGCCATGCTCGCAATCCCCGCCGGGTGCGGGATCCTCCCGGGCTCCGGTGAGGCCCGGAACGTCATCCTGATAGTTGGCGACGGGATGGGGGCGGCCCAGCGCGACGCGATACAGCTCGCGGAGGCCGGCGCCCACGGGACCCTGACCATGGACGCCCTGCCCGTCCAGGGGCGTGTCGGGACGAACTCAGCCGAGCGCGTCTCACCGGTCACGGACTCGGCCGCCGCGGCGACCGCGATGGCCTCGGGCGCGAAGACCCACAACGGCCGGGCGGGTGTCGACGCCGTGGGCAACCCGGTCCCCACCGTGCTCGAGCGGGCAGCCGCCGCCGGCAAGGCGACCGGCATCGTTACGACCAGCCAGGTGACCGACGCCACCCCGGCGGCCTTCGCGGCGCACGTCGAGGACCGCGGCCTGCACCGGGAGATCGCGCGCCAGTACCTCCGGGGCGGCGAGCTCGACGTGATCTTGGGCGGTGGGCGCCGCTTCTGGAAGGCCGCCGAAGGGGAGCCCGACGACCTGACCGAACGCGCCCGGGAGCGGGGCTACGCCTACGTCGACGGGCGGGCCGGCCTGGAGAACCGCGGTGCCGGCGGGGGGTCGAGGCTTCTCGGGCTCTTCGCCGAGGAGGCCATGTACGAGGCCGACTCCGAGAGCGGGGGCGGCTCCTACGCGCCCTCAGTCCCCTTGCCGGAGATGACCCGAAAGGCCATATCCGTCCTCTCCCAGGACCGCCAGGGCTTCTTCTTGTTGGTCGAGGAGGAGGCCATCGACGCGATGGGGCACGCTAGGAACGCGGGCGAGATGCTGCGCGCGGGGAAGGCGCTGGACCGGTCCGTGCGGGTGGCGAGAGACTTCGCCGAGGAAGAAGGCGACACGCTGCTGATCGTGGTCGGGGACCACGAGACCTGCGGGCTGAGCGTCGAGGCCCCCGCCGAAGGGGGCGGCGCCGAGGGGGGCGACGACGGGCCGTTCGAGGTCGCGGGCTCCGCCGACCAGGAGTTTGTGCTCGACTGCAGCACGTCGGACCACACCGCCGTGGACGTCCCGCTCACCGCGATGGGCCCCGGCGCCGACCAGCTGGAGGGCGCCTACGAGAACACCCGCATCCACGGGGCGATGATGGGGGCGATGGGGCTCGACGCGGCGGGCTGACCCGCCCCCTCAGGCAACCCGCCTCGCCCTCGGCGGCTTGGCCGAAGCACCCGCGGGCATGGACATGCTTCCTCGCCCGAGCAGGCGACGAAGCGGGGCGCGGTCCGGCCGGACCGCGCCTCCCCGAAGACCGCGTCTCCCGCCCGCAAAGGTTAAACTACCCCGCGTGCTCGAACTGCTGCAAGCGGCGCTGCTCGGCGTGGTGCAGGGGCTGACGGAGTTCCTCCCCGTCTCCAGCTCCGGCCACCTCCTTCTGGCCCAGCAATTCCTCGGCGTGGACCAGGAACGCTTCGGGCTGCCCTTCGACGCGGCGATACAGTCGGGCACGCTCCTTGCCGTGGTCTCTTTTTTCTGGAGGGACTTCCTCGGGATGGCCCGGGCCCTGCTCCGCCCCGCGCGACGCGCCGGCGCCGCGGAGGACCCCGACCGGCGCATGGCCTTCCTTATCCTGGCGGCGACAGTGCCGGCCGGGATCTTCGGCTTCTTCTTCGAGGACGTCCTGGCCGGCCCCACGGTGCGCTCGCCTTGGGTGGTGGTCTTTAACCTCGTGCTGGTCGGGGCGCTGTTTCTCGTCGCCGAGGCCGCGGGGGGCAAGGACCGCGGAATGGAGAAGCTTGGCTTTACCGGTGCGCTCGCCGTAGGGCTGGCGCAGGCGTCGGCGCTGGTGCCCGGCGTCTCGCGCTCGGGGGCTACCATCGCGATGGGGCTCTTTCTGGGCTTGAGGCGGGAGGAGGCGGCCCGCTTCTCGTTCCTGATGAGCGTGCCCATCATCGCTATCGCCGCCGGGTTCAGCTTGGCCAAGGCGATAGTCGGAGGAATGGACGCCCACGAAGCGGTGATCTTCGGGCTGGGCATCGCGTCGTCCGCCGCCGTGGGGTACCTGGCCATCAGGTTCCTCCTCGGCTTCCTGAGGCACCACGGTCTCACGGTCTTCGCCATCTACCGTTTCGCCCTCGCCGCCGTAGTCGCGGTCGCGCTGCTGGCGTAGGTACGGTTTCGGGAAGACGTATCCGGGTGGCGGCGCGGCCAGCCCTTGCACCAAATGAGGAGCAAACGCGAGTGGCGCGTTTCTCGTCGCGAGGCCGTGCGGACGCGAGGTCGATCCTGGCCGCCCCCTCATCTCCCGAGCCGGACCGCCTCCGAGGTGGCGAGCGTCAGCCCGGAGCGGTCTTTGGCGCTAACGGCGACGTAGGGCTCCGGGGTGGTGAAGGTTATGGCGGTCTCGAAGCCCCTTCGCGGTGCCGAGCCCAGCGGCTCCAGCCGGTCCGGTGCGGGGCCCGCGAGCACCTCCCATGCGGCGACCTCCGTGGCGCCGTTCCAGCTGACGTAGAGGGTGGTACGGTCCTCGCTCCGGGGTCCGGCGGCGACCGCGGGCCGGTCCTTCGGGAGGCCCTTCCACGGGAAGCGAAAGGCCCTGTAGGACTCGGCCTCGCTGGGGAAGCGGGCGTCGAAGAGCAGCTTCCCCTCGCGCGAGAACTCGGACAGGTACGGCGCGCTGCCCCAGCCGACGAATACGTTGCCGCCCGGCAGCGCCTGGACGTTGCCCTGAAAGATGGCGAAGAACCGGTCGGGGTGCACGTACTCCCTGGCAAGCGTCGCCTTCATTGCGCCCTCGTCGAGCGTGAGGGCGACGGCCCGGGAAGGCTCTCGCATGTCCTCGCCGCGGTTGTCGAAGAGGGTGATGGTGCCGTCGGGGTGGCGGCGGGCGTCGTGCTGGAAGGCGAAGCGGGCGCCCTCCCCCATCTCGAAGTCGCTCCTCTTGCCGCCCAGGCGCCAGATGACCTCGCCTGACCGGCGGTCGATCTTGTAGACGGCCGAGGTCCTGCGGGCGGAGACGATGAGGTTCTCGTCCTTGTCGACGTCCACGGAGTTTATGTGGAAGTAGTCGAAGGCCTCCCGCTGGTCGGGCCGAGGCCGCCGGTAGGACTCGGAGACGTCCACGTGCTCCAGGCTGTGCCACTCGAAGAGGACCTCGCCCGAAGCTACGTCTATCTCCTGGATCACCCCTTCGAGCACCGCCCCGTCCGGGGCCCCTCCCACAGCGGAGAGATCCCTGCGCGCCGGGCCGTAGATGACGAGCAGGGCTGTGTCGCGGGCGGTAATCAGGAACTCGTGGTGGTCGCCCTCGTAGCCGTTGCCCGCCCGCACCCGGGCCACCTCGCGATAGGAGTCGTCGAAGATCACGTACTCGCCCCGCCCGAAACCCCCGTGCACGCCCTCCCACCAGGTGATGACGGGCTTCCCCCGGTAGCTCTGCGCCTTGAAGTCCATCGCGTCCCGCGCTTCTTCGCGCACGGGCCACAGCCAGACGGGACGGCCTTCGTTGTCCAGGATCATCGGCCCGTCCTGAGAGGGGTGCGCCTCGCCGGGGCCGTTCTTCGCCGCGGCGAAGACGTAGCCCGGATACGCCCCACCGGCAGGCGTTGTCACCTCGACCGGGGGCGGCCGTAGGTCCGGGCGGGAGCGGAAGACCCACGTCCGCCCCGTCTGCGCCGGCGAGGCGCCCGCACGGATGTTCGCGTCCGGCGCGCGAGCGACGAGTCCCAAACCGGCGAGGCCGGAGAGCGCGAGCAGGGCCCCCCCGCCCGCCGTGACCAAAAAATGCTTGCGCGTCCGCGCGGCGTCCTGTTCCTCGCCGCCGCCCGAAGACGCGTCGAGCCCGGCCGTCTTGCTCACCCAGTTCCCTGCTCTCTCGAAGCGGCGCCCGCCGGCCTCGTGGACCGGCCGTCTTCCGCGGTCCTGCAGTTTTCCCTCTCGCACTGGCGCAGGGAGTCGAGCTGGGCGTTCAGGCGCTCGAGGAGGTCCGGTGGGGCGCTCTCGTAGATGTTGTTCAACTCGTAGGGGTCCTTTCTCAGGTCATACAGCTCGTGCTCGCCGGTCTTGTACTCGACGAAGAGGTAGTCCTTTGTTCTTAAGGCCTTTAGCCAGGGGCGGCCCCAGTTCTCGCCCGACTCGGCCCTGCCGGCGGAGGTCTTGCGCCAGTCCCTGGGCAACGGATCGCCGGTGACCAGGGGAACGACCCGGCTCTCGTCGACGAACGGCGGCCTCGGGACGGCGCCCCTCTCGGCGACCGCCTCGACGAGGAACCGCTGGCGCCAGTCCTTCTCGGGCGTCGGGGTGTCGTCGAGCAGGGGGACCACGGAGCGGCCATCAACGAAGTCCGGGGGATCGACCTCGGCGAGGTCGGCGATGGTCGGGGCGATATCGTTGTTGAGGACCATGTGCGGGAGCGTCTTTCCCTCTGGGACTCCGGGGCCGCGCACGATCAGGGGCACCCTGATGTCTTCTTCGTAGGCCGTCCACTTGCCGGCGCCCAGGCGGTGCTCTCCCATGTGGAAGCCGTTGTCGGAGGTGAAGACGACGTAGGTGTTGTCGAGTTCGTTGCTCTCCCTGAGGGCGTCGAGGAGGTCGCCCACCATGTCGTCGACCGCGAGCATGGACCGCATGCGGTCGCGGTTGAGCTCCTCCATGTAGGCCACCTGGTCCGACCCGAGCGGCACGTTGTCCCTCACCCACCCCGGCTTGTCAGAGACGTCGGCCTCGTCGAAGGAGGGCGGTCGCGGGAGCTCGGCGTCCCCGAAGGCGTCCTCGTGGCGGGGGGCGGGGGTGGCCGGCTGGTGGGGGGCCTTGGTGCCGAGCCACATCAGGAACGGGCGGTCGCTCGTGAAGAAGGGCGGGTCGGCCCCGGCCGTGCGCCGCACGTAGCCCGAGGCCTTGTCGGCGAGCACGTCGTCGAGGTGGTATCTCTCCGGGTCGTAGTCGATGATCGCGCCGTTCTCGTTGAGGCTGTTGCTAAGGAAGTTGCCGGAGACGCCGTACCACTCGTCCCAGCCGGGCGGGACGTAGTCCCCGAAGTAGCCGTTGAGGTACTTGCCGAAGAACGAGGTCCTGTAGCCGTCCTCCTGCAGCCAGGTCGCCACCGTCGAGGCGTCGCCGCCGGAGACGCGGAACTTCTCGGCCCCGCCCAGAGGCGGGGCGTTGGTGAGGACCTGGTGGTTGTGGGCGTACTGGCCGCGCAGGATCGTGGTCCGGGAGGGACAGCACAGGGAGTCCGTCACGAACGCGTTCTCGAAGGTGGTGCCCCCCTCCGCGAGGGACCGGATGTTCGGCATGGCCTTTAGGGTCTGCGGGTTCAGGTCGCGCGCGGCGAGGTCGTCCGTGACGACCAGGACGACATTCGGGCGGTCCTGCTCCGCCTTCTCGGGCTCGGGCTGCTGCCCCTCGGCGCTCGGGAGGCACGAGGCCAGCAGCAGGGAGACGAGTACCAGGTACGCCGCGCGGACAGGGTCGGCCGCGCGGGGGACCGTACCCCTCACGAGCCCGGCCCCTCCCCGTAAGCCGCCTCGACCTCCGCGCGCCACCGGAGGAGCTCCTCCCGACGGGCCTTCAGGTACCCGGGCGGCGCGTCTGCGGCTACGTTGTTCTTCTCCGAGGGATCTTCGGAGAGGTCATAGAGCTCCTCCGGCCTCGCGCCGTAGTGGTAGACGTACTTCTCGTCACCTTTCACGCTCGCGACGCATTCGTTCTCGTACCAGCAGCTCGCCTTGATGGCGCGATCCTCCGGCAACGGGTCGACAATCGAGCGCCCGGGGTACTCGCCGCCCTCGATTCTGTAGCCGAGCAGGTCCGCCACCGTGGGCAGGACGTCGAGCTGGTTGACCGGCGCCTTGACCCGCGACGCGGGGCGCGAGGGGTCGAGGACCATCAGCGGGATCCTTATACCCTCCTCCCAGATCACGTTGTCGTGCTGGTAGCGGCCGTGCTCGCCGAAGGCCTCGCCGTGGTCTCCCTGGATGACGAAGACGGTGTCCTCGTAGAGCCCCATCTCCTTGTACTGCCGGATCAGGTTCTCTACGAAGAAGTCCAGGTAGCGCACGGAGTTCTGGTAGCGGTTCAGCTGGTCGTCCTCGGCGAAGTCTTTCCGCCCGTGGCGCCCTTCCGGGGCGAGGTACTGGTGGTGCGGCGTGATCGTGTTGTAGGTGGCGAAGAACGGCTTCTCGCCGTTCTGCTCCAGCCACTCCCGACTCGGCCCCAGCATGGCATCGTCCTCGTAGCCGAAGTAGTTGGCCCGCTCGAAGCCCGTGGTGTTCATGTCCTCCAGGGAGTAGAAGTCCTCGTAGCCCATGTTCTTCGCCACCTGCGGACGGCGCTCGAAATCCTCCTTGACCGACTGGAAGAAGGCTGACTTGTAGCCCTGGTCGTCGAGCAGCTCCGGGAGGCAGCGGGAGGGGATACGATCGCCCAAAGACTCGGTCTCCTCCCGGTCGGGGGGATCTATGCCGCAGACGGTCGCCGTGAGGGCGTTCGTGGTGTGCGGCGTGACCGCGTAGGCCCGCTCGGCGAGGATGCTCTCTCCGGAGAGCCCGTCCAGGAACGGCGTGGTCTTTAGGTTCCGGTTGTAGGGGGTGACGGAGCGGGCGCGGGTGGACTCGAGCGAGATCAGCACGACGTTGCGCTTCTCGGCGCCGGGCGTCGGCTTCAGGCTCGTGGCCGTCGGCAGGTTCTCGCGCACGCGCGCGGCGTCGACCCCGTAGGTCCGGGCGGCGCCCAGGTGCCCGACCTCCGCCGCGACCAGCTCCACCGGGGGACTTCCGGAGAGCATCCCGTCGGATGGCCCGCGGGCGGCGCCGACCAGGGCGGAGAGCGAGACGAAGACCAGCGCCCACAGGCCGGCTACCGCGGGCGCGCGCCAGGTCGGGCGCGGGTTCGGGCGCGAAGACCCGCCCCCGCCGACGGCCCAAGCCAGCAGGCCGGGCCCGAGCAGCGCGTAGAGGAGGGCCGCCGCGACCGCGGCGAAGAGCACGGGCGAGGCCTCGCTGGCGACCACGGGCGCCACCTCGCCCGGGGAGGAGAGGAAGTAGAGCACCGTGTCGAGGTCGAGCCTCGAGCCGGTAACCGCGAAGAACCTGTAGGCCGCGACGGTGAGCAAGGCCACCACCACAGCGGAGGCGTGGAAAAGCACGACCACGCACCAGCGTCCCCACCCGCTCCGGAAGGCGGCAAACAGCCCCACCCAGAGCAGCGCGTACCCGGCGCAGAAGAGCAGGTCCGGGGCCAAAAAACCCGTGTACCCGGCTCCCCCGCTCCCGAGCGCGGAGGCGCGGGAGGCCTTCAGGGCCAGGTTGAGCCCGACGAAGGGGACCAGTAGGGCGAGCACGTACGCCCATTCCCGGCGGCTCAAAAGCCGCGAGAGTAACCGGAGTCCCCCGGACCTCCCCCCTTGGTCCCTTCCGCTCACTCCACGTCCGCCCAACCGGTGGTGTTGCCCGGGTCGTTCCAACCCGAGACTCTCGGGGCGGAGGTCTCGTAGTGCGGTCCGCCCTCCGGCGCCGGCGGGTTGTACGAGTAGGTGTAGGTGTGGATGCGGCCATCCTGCGTCACCTCGCCGTTCTCGGTGACGGTCTTATAGGTGTCCCACCGGATGCCGCGGGCGGTGTCCTCGAAGATCTTCTCCGTCCTCATCTGGACCTTCTTGCCGGTCGGCTGGCCGAGGATCTGGGCGTTCAAAAAGCCCTTCTCGTCCACCCACTCGCGGACGATTATCGGGGACCCGGTGTTGTTCTTGAACCGCATGTCGATGGCCCCGTTGCCGTACTCGTCGCCGAACCACACCGTCGCGTCGAAGCCCGGCTTGATGTAAGGCAGGACCGCATAGTGGGGTTCCCGCTCCACGATCTCCAGCCCGGCGTACTGGGCGGCCATGTACAGCGTAGATGAGACCTGGCAGAGCCCGCCCCCGTTGTCCACGCCCACGCCGCCGTCTGAGAAGGTCTTGGCCTCCTTGTAATCGAGGGAGGAGGTCAGGTCGTTGAAGGAGAAGGTCTCACCCGGTTTGAGCACCGTGTTGTTCACCGCGCCCGCCGCGAGCTTCATGTTCTCCTGGCGGTTCGGGTTCGAGTCCCAGAGGAAGTCCGTCTGGTACTCCCCGATCGCCTGTTCGGGCTTGCTCTTCTGGATCTCGGCGGTCGTGACCTCGGGCTCCGGCGCCGGCGCCTCGGCCAGCGGCACCCGCCCGCTCATGTTCTGGAGCGCTCCTTCGAGGTTCTTCAGCGTGGCCCCCTCGTCGAGCGTCCGGCCGTTCTCGGCCTCCTCGACCACGACGTCGCCGCCGTCGGCGACGCTGAAGGTCGCGTCCTTGGGCTCGCGGTTGAAGTCCGCGGCGATCCCGTCGACGGTGGCCCTGGCGGCTTCCCTGTCGTAGCCAGCTCTAAGCTCGACCTGCGTGACGCCGAAGTAGGAGCCTATGGTGTCCGAGACGCGGGCGAAGGGGCCGCCAGTCCGGCCGAGGGCGTATGCCTCGTCCACGGCGGCCTCGGCGTTGACCCTCACGCCGAGCTCGTCCGCGGGCACGGAGACGGCCTCGGGTCCCTCTCCGAAGGAGATCTCCTGGAACGTGTCTGCGGCATTCTTTTGCACGGCGGCCAGGGCCTCGTTCTGCGACATCCCGCCGACGCTGACGTCGCCTATGCGGACGCCGCGCTGGATGCCGCCGTCTCCGGCCAGGAGGTCCGCGAGCGCGAAGCCGGCGAAGAGCAGGCAGGCGATGCCGACCACCAGGGCGACACCCCGCCGCCTGGCGTAGCGCGAGCGGCGGCTGCGGGCGTAGCGGGTGCTGCGACCGCGGGGCGGCCCTCCCCGTGCGGTCGAGTGTCCCCCGCCTCGCCTATCGTATTCGAGCATGCGCGCTCTCCCCTCTGGTGGTCTGTGTCTTTGTTGCTGCCGTCGCGGCGAGGTCCATGGCTCGCGACCCGTCGTTTCTTCTGCGAGGCACACGCGGGCGCGAGGGTCTGACCGCCCGTTTTCGCGCCCCGGACGCCGCTTCCCTTGGCAAGTCTCCACGAGCCGTCAACTGACCCAAAAGCCGGCCTCCCCGTCGCCCGTGGTGTAGGACCAGTTGGCCGCGTCGAGGGCCGTCTCGTGCAGGCCGCGGTCGGCGAACCTGACCATCAGCGTGTGGGCGCGACGGGGCCGGGAGAAGAAGCCCAAGCCCCTGAGGTCGCGAGGTTGGGGCGAGGTGGGCGACGTCGCGAAGCGGTAGCGGACCACGTAGACGCCCGCCCGCCCGAAGAACCGGACCGCTTCCCGCAAGAGCGACCACGCCACGTCGTCGCGCCCCGGGCTCGCCGTCAGGTCGAGCACGTAGCCGTTCTGGCCGTCGTCCCCCACCCGCAACACGGCGTAGCCGAGTAGGGTGCCCGAAGCACTTCCCGCCTCCCTGACGCCGAGGACGGTGACGGGGTACGGAGGCGAGCCGGTGCCGTAGCGCCACCTCAGGAAAGCGGCGTCCCTCTCCGGCGCGCAGGGCACGGAGGCCGCCACGCGCTCGAAGAGGTCGTCGAAAGAGGCGTCGAACCCGTCGAGGACGTCCACCTTCGGGCCCCTGCCGAACACGCTTGGCAGGGTCGCATCGAGCGCCCGCAGCCCCCAGCGCGCGGGGGCCAGGAGCGGGCGGAGCGGTGCGGGCACCCTCGGGATGCGCGAGGGGTCGAGCAGCTTGGCCTCGTAGCGCAAAGATCCCGCCACCTCGGCCCCGAATCGCCTTTGAACGGCCATCGCCCCGGCCACCTGGTCGGCCGACACGCAATTCTCCGCCGTCCGGAAGAAGCGGCGCATCAGGGAGACGGCGTGGAAGCCGTAGCCGGGGAGCACCTGGTAGTCCGCAGTGGTGTGGGCGACCACGCGCTTGCCCGCTATCCGGTAGCGCTGCGGCAGCGAGGCCAGGTGCCCGACGACCTGGCCCTCCCCCGTCGCCAGCACCCAGCGGCGCATTTCGCGGGCCAGGGGGTGGCGGCCGAGCCAGCCCCAGACCTCCGCGTGGCGCCGGGCGTCGCGGGCCTCCGGGTGGTCCGGGTAGACGCGGGCGCGCAGCTCGTTCACGCCGGCCAGGAGCTCGGGGTGCCCCGAGAGCTCGAGCACGGAGACCTTCGTCTCCCCCACCGCGCCCCTCGCCGGGCGTTTGCGTGCCCTCCCGGCGCTCATGGGTCGACGGGGGCCACGGGCACGGTGTCGGCCGGGATGGGTTTGCCCTTCTTGTCTTTGAGCGCCTCGTAGGTGTCCCTGTGGAGCACCCCGTCGTAGACGATCTTTCCGCCCTCCCTGAAGGTCTGGTAGGTGACCCACTCGGCCGAGTCGGCGTTCCTGTAGACGGGCTCGGACCACGTCTGGACCGTGACGTCGTCGGGGACGCCCCATACCTCGGCGTAGATGTAGCCGTCGTCTGCCACGTACTCCCTGAGGAGCACGTAACCGTCCGAGGTGTTCTCGAACTTCATGTCGAGGGCGCCTCTTCCCTGCTCGTCGCCGAACCATACCGTCGCGTCGAGGCCCGGCCTTATGTACGGGAGCTGCGAGTAGTGGGGGGAGCGCTCCACGACGTCGAGGCCCGCCTCGTTGACGGCGTTGTAGAGGGTCGAGGTGACCTGGCAGAGGCCGCCGCCGTCGGCGAGGGTCTCCTGGCCGTCCACGATCACCTTGGTGGCGTTGTAGTCGAGGCCGGAGACGGTGCCGTTCATCGAGAACGTCTCTCCCGGCGCCAGGAGCGTGCCGCTCACGGCGCTCGAGGAGATCGCCAGGTTTTCCACCCTGGCGCCCGAGTCCTGGACTATGGAGTAGTTGGTGCGGTAGGAGCCGAGCTTCTGCGTCGGCCTCATCGCTTCGGCCTCGGCGGTGGTCAGCTGGGGCCTCGCGACGCCGACGGGCACCTCGTACTCCCTCCGGCTTCCGGCACCAATGAGCCTCTCCTCGATGGCCCCGAAGAGTTTCTCCTCGTTTATCTGCCTTCCCTCGCTCGCGGGCACGACGGAGACCTCGGCGCCGTCGACCCGGTAGGAGGCCTCGCGCGGCTCCTCCTCGAGCGCGGCGTAGACGTCGCCAAGGTTCTCCCTGAGCGTCTCCCGGTCCAGGGAGACGCGTAGTGCGCCGCCCTCGGTTGCGAAGTCCATCGTGCGCCCTATCTCGGCCCGCGAGAGCTCCCAGCGCCGCTCGCCCTGCGTCAGCGCGACGGCCCGGGACATCGCCCGGCTCGCCTCCGCCGCGGCCTTCTCGGCCTCGGGCGTCGATACCTCGGGTTCTAGGATCTCGCCGGCCATCGGAGCCTGGCCGCGTAGATCTTCTAGGGCGCGCCCCACGTTCCGGGCCGTCGCCGGCACGTCGAGCGCGTAGCCCTCGCGGGAGGGCGCGACCTCGGCCTCGCCGTCGCGGACGGAGACGGAGGCCGGATGGGGCTTTCGGTCCGTCTCGGCGGCCAGCCCCTCGACCGCCTCGCGCACCGCTCCCCGGTCGTAGGACACGGCGGGCTCGACCGAGGCCGCTCCGACGGCCGCGTCCGCCCGGTCGCCCAGGCGCTCGAAGAACCCGCCCGTGCGCCCCACGGCGTAGGCGCGCTCCGCCGTCCGCGCGGCGTCGAGGTCCGCGGCCGACTCCCCGAGGTCTAGCGTGGTGCCGCGCGGCCCGCCGACGAGGCGAACCTCCCGTGTGTCGCCAGGTCGCCGCGCCTCGAGGAGGCTCTTCGCCTCTTCGGGGGTCTTCCCCCCGAGGTACAAGCTGCCGGCGGATACCCCGCGGTGGACCTTGCCGGCGTTCGCGAGGTGATCGGCGGCCACCAGCACGGCCACGAGGGCGCACAGGACTATGAGGGCTGGTGCGAGCGCCCCGGCGATGCCTCCGGCGGAGCTCCCGCGCCTGCCGCCGCTGGTCCTTCGGGCGGGCGTGCCGCGCGGGGCTGCCCGGCGCCTCCGGGTCTCGCTGCTCACCGTCGTCTTGCCGTCTCTAGATGCCAAGAATCATCCTCCGTGGTCTTTTCCTAGCTCTTTTCGGCGCGCGGGCCGCGTCCCTCCGTGGGCTCCACGGTGCGGGCCAACTCCGCGCGGACTATCAGGCGCTCCCGGTAGTCGGGCAGGGTGCAGGTCTGCAGGCTCACTATGTTCCTGCCCTCCATGGGTTCGGTGGCGGAGACCCGGTCCGGCGGGACCACCAGCCTGTCGAAGACCCTGTAGACGTAGCGCGTCCCCCCGGAGTCCTCGAGCACCACCCCGTCCCCGCGCCGCAACTTGTTGAGGTCCCAGAAGACGAGGAAGCTCCTGGTGCGCGGGTAGCCCAAGCGGTGGCCGGCGATGTACACGTTGGCCTCCTCCTGCCACGGGAAGCCCGTGTCCTTTACGTGGAGCGCGCCGCCCCGCAGCGCGGACTCGTCCGCGGCGGCGGCGTCGAAGACGGGCAGATCCCGCACCCTCTCCATCCGCGGCACCGTGAGCTTGAGGCCCCTGTCTTCCGGCGCCGCCGCCGCCGTGGCGGTGCCGTCTACCGGCACCCGCAACTGGTCGAGCCCTACGGCCACCGAGAAGGCCACCAGCAGGAACCCCAACAGCGGGAGGGCCAGGCGCCACCTCCGACGGGCGGGCTTCCGCCGCGGTCTCGGCCGAGACCCTCCCGTCGCGCGGGTGGCGGTGGTCCACCGGTCCCGCTCCGATGCGCCGCCGTTCTTCGTCACTCCCCGCCTCGCCCTCCGGGCCGCCGGATGAACTCCGGGTCGGGCGATCGCACCGGTTCCCCGCCGCGGCTCTCCGCGGTCGCGCGCGGCGGTTGTGCGGCGACGTTGGAAGCGCCCCCGACGGCCTCCAGCACCACGGAGTCTTCCGCGACCTTCACGGTCACGGACTCCACCCCCGCCCAGTGCTCGCGCCAGATCGGGTCCTCGACGATCGAAGGGTCGAGCCAGAGCCCCCACCCGTCGCGCTCGCCGTGGTCGAGGACGCCGCAGAAGACGCTCGCGGGCTCCACGGGCCCGGTGCGGTGGATGCCATTGCGGGAGCGGAAAGACTGCACGGAGGAGGGGCTCGTCCCGAGCGCGTCGGCTATCCACTCGTCCGTCCTGCCCGCCCTTACCCACTCCTCTATCCGCCCCGCGTGCGGCTTCAGCGCTACGCGCTTTCTGGGAGCTGCCATGCCACCGCCCTCCCTTCCTCGGCTCGTGGTGTTCGCTGCGGAGATCTCCCCCGGTCGGCCTCCGTGCGTTCCCGGCCGGATGGCCCGCCTCGCGCGTCGACGGTCTGGACGAGCTCGGCCTGCACGATGAGGCGCTTGGAGTAATCGGGGAGGGTGCAGGTCTGGAGGGTGAGGATGTTTTTGCCCGGTTCGGTGCTGGTGACGGAGGTGTCCGAGGGGCCGACGGTGAGCTCCTTGAAGACCTTGTAGGTGTATTCGGTGCCGTCGGAGTCGGTGACGAAGATCTCGTCTCCGACGCCGACCTTGTTCATGTCCCAGAAGGTGAGCCAGCTCTCGGTGTTGGGGTAGCCCAAGCGGTGGCCTGCGATGTAGACGTTGGCCTCCTCCTGCCACGGGAAGCCCGTCCCTTCGAGGTGGATGGCGGCGTACTTTTTGAGGGAGGCCTCGTCGCCGCCGTCGGTGGACGGGATCTCGTCGTCCTCGATGCGGCTCATGGAGGGCACCGTCAGCTTGAGGGTCGTGTCCTGCGGACCGGCCTGGCTGGTCTCCTCGCCACCCCCGGTGGTCGTCTCCAGGCGGGGCACGTTGAAGCCGCCCGGGTCTTCCGAGTTGGTCGCCGTGCTGTCCAGGCGGCCGGCGAGAAAGAACGAGGCGATGAGCGCCACCCCGGCGAGCACCATGACGGGGCTGAGCACCCAGAGGAGCGCGCGTCTGATCCCTGTCCCCCGCCCGCCTCGCCGGTCCCCAGCGGCGATCCTGGCCGCGATGTCGTCGTGGCCGTTCACGCGGGGTCCACCGAAACCCGTTCGGCCTGGACGACGTAGCGGACGTACCAGTTCGGGCCCATCGTCCAGTAGTCGCCGTAGTCCTCGATGCAGGTCTGGAGCGAGATCATGTCCCGCCCGGCCTTGGGCGCCGTGACCCAGGTCTCGCTGGGCAGCACCTCCTTGAAGCCGGTCACCTCGTAGGTGTAGGTGGTGCCGTTTACGTCGCCGAGGTAGATCCTGTCCCCCAAGGCCAGGTTCGGGAGGTCGTAGAACTGGTAGTCGCTCTCGGTGCCCGGGTACCCGATCCTGTGCGCGGCGATGTAGGTGTTGGCGCCCTCCTGCCACGGGAAGCCCGTCGAGGTGAGCTTGATGGCGCCCCGGTCCATCGCCGCCTCCGAGTCGGAGTTGGCGACGTAGTCGTCGTAGAGGCCCATCTTCGGGACGGACATCCACAGGTCGTTCGTCGGGGGATCGGGGACCGGCGGCGGACCGGCGGCCCGCTCCGGCTCTTTCCGCTCCTCCTTGGGCTCGTCGCCCTCGTCGTCACCGGAGGGTTCGGGCGGCTCCGCTGCCTCGGCCTCCCCTTTCGCTGCTGCCGCCCGCCCGGCATCCTCGCCCGTCCTCGGGGCGTCCGGTGCGCCGGGGGCGAGGCGCGGGGTCTCGGCCCTTGGGACGGCGTCATCGGTCCGCGCTCCTTGCGATGCGACCGCCTGCCAGTCGCCGGGATCCGGGTCGGCGAACGCCAGCGCTCCCAGGACCGCGACGGCCAGCGTCACGAGCAGCGCGAAGCTCGCCCTGCGGCGGCGCCTCCTGAACGTTCGCGTTCTCGACCTTCTACCCACGCTTCGCCCCCGGCGCGGGCTCCGTTCCTAGCGCAGGGCCGTGGGGCGCCTCGGACCCGCCGAACCCGACGAAAATGAGCGCCGTTGCGAGGCCCGCCGCCGCGAGCACCGCCGCCGTGCTCAAGAGGAGGCCCCTCCCCCCGAAGCCCGCGAAGTGGTTCCAGGCCCAGAGCAACAGGAAGAGCGCCTCCAGGGTGCCGGCGAGGACGCCCACGGGCTCAAGCAGCCCGCCCAGACCCCCACCATCCGTCCCGGACGCCCCGGCGGCCCAAGGCAGGAGGTAGGACAGGAGCGAGGCCCCGGCGATCGCCGCGCCCAGGGCCCACCCCCACCGCCGCTCCCTGATGATGCCCAAGGCCGCCGCGGCGGAGCCCGCCACGCCCAACCCGGCCAGCGTCCCAAGGTAGGACGCCTCCTCGAAGCGCTCGTGGATCGTCCCCAGGTGGGCGAGGGCGACGGCGAGGATCAGGCCCGCGCCGGCCAAGGGCACGACCGTATCCCGGACCGCATTCGGGGGACCGCTCATGGTCCCCCCGTTATCCGCTGCCGACCGGCGCGACGGGCGCAGGCGCGGGCCATCACTTGCCGTGCCCCATGCCCGGCATGGGTTCCGCGCCTTCACCCGGTCCCCCGACCGGGGCCTCGCCACCCCTGGCACGGAGCATGTCCTCCATCGTGGCGATCTCGGCCTTCTGGGAGGCCTGGATCGCGCGTGCGAGCTCCCCCACCTCTGGGCGGTCGGTCTCATCGAGGACGGCCTGGGTCATGCCGAGGGACGCCCTGTGGTGCGGGATCATGAGCCGCAAGAAGAGCCTGTCGGCCTCCGCGGGCGGGGAGTCGTTGAGGCGCCCTATCTCCTCGGGCGAGGCCATGCCGGGCATGCGTCCTTGCGTGGGCATCCCCATCCAGGCCATGGCGGGCTCCGTCCCGGTAGCCGGGAGGCCCCACACGTCGAGCCAGCCCTGCATCTGCCCGATCTGGCCCTGCTGGGTCAGCGCTACGTCCGAGGCGAGCACCCGGATCTCGTCGCTCTCGGTCTTGTCCCGCACGATCTCGGCCATCTCCACCGCTTGCGCGTGATGCACGCTCATGTCCCTTGCGAACCCGGCCTCGGCGGAATCGTCTGCCGGCGGTTGCCCGGAGACGTAGAGCCACAGCGAGAGCGCCCCGAGGAGCACCGCGGCTGCGGATAGCGCCAGGACGGGGTACCCCGTGCCCGTTGCGGCCTTCGCGCCCGTCACAGCGTGTCGGCGGTGCCGCCGGTGCAGGTGGCGCCGGGCTCGGGGGTATCGGGCCCCTGGCGGTACGCGCGGACGAACCGCTCGAGGTCCTCGCCGCTAGCGTCCTCGAGGGCGAGTTGCTTGCCCCAGGCGGAGGCCACGACCGGGGACGGGATGTTCGGGTAGGGGCTCGCGAGCATGCAGGTCTGGCCCTCGACGAGCTGCCGGATCTGGTCCCGTTGGTCCTGCGGCAGGTCGGGACTGTAGGTGATCCAGACGGCCCCGTGCTCCAGGGTGTGCACGGCGTTCTCGTCCCTTACGGGCGCGTCGTAGAAGCCGGAGTTCTGCCAGACGGGGTTGTGCTCGCCCCCGGCCGGCGGGGTCTGCCCGTAGTCCACGTCGGCTGCCGTGTGCCGCCCGCCGGGGCCCACGTCGGGCTCCTCCACGCTCGCGGGCGGGGAGCTCGCCGCCCGTTGGCGGCTGTCCAAGACCGCGAGCGCCACGAAGCCCGCGACGAGGGCCACGCACACCGCCCCCGCGATCCACGGCGCCCAGGAGCGCTCCTTTCTTACGCTTGTCGTTGTGCGACCCTGGGCGCCCCCGCGGGCGCCCGGGTCGTCGCGCCTGTTGCCCAATGCGCACCTCTGTTTCCGCTTTTCGGCTGCCGGCCGGTGCCGGGGCGAGCGCGAGCGAAGCTGCGAACGCGCGCCGCGGCCTCGCCGGCGGCATGCCTTGCCTTGCTGGGTAACTTCGGTTAGCGGCTCGGGAGAGCCAGAAGAACCCGCGGCGGGGGCGGGTCGGGCGGGAGGAAGGTTTCGGCGGGCCTCCGCTCGCGGCCGGCCCTACCGAGGGCCAGGGCGGCGAAGAAGGCCGGGCCGGCGACCGCCGCTGCCACCAGGACCGCGGCCAGGCAGGCTCCGGACGACCCCACGTGGGAGACGTGGGAGGCCTCCGGGCACCCCCCGTGCCCGCACAGGCCCAACCCCTCCAGGTACGGGTCGGAGCTCGAGAACGCCGCGATCGCGACCACCAGGAGAACCAGCAGCGCGCGCATGGCAGAGCGCATCGCGGACCGCCGGACTGACGGCACCCGCGCGGACGAGGCTGGTGCGAAGGACATCACGGCCCCGGATTATACAGGCCGCGCGGGGGGGTTGCGGATCCCAAGGCCCCGGCGGGCCCGAAGACCCGTGATGCGCAATCGTGGCGCGTAGCAGGAATGCGTAAACCCACGGCAAGGAATTGGACGTGGTCGCAGGGTCTGGATCAGCGGCCCCCTCCGGGCGACAGGTAGCCGAGCACCAGCGCGGTCAGCTCGTCCGCCAACCTCCCGTCTGTTACGCACCCCGGTCGGTCGACCACTGCCGCGTGGATCGTGGATTCGACGCCGGGGAGGACCAAGAACGCCGCGAGCCCGAGGTCCTCTCGTTCTACTCCCGACGGTGCCGCCGGCATGGAGGTGAGCACCAGGTTGTTCTTTTTCCACCTGATCCCCACCCCGGAGCACCACATCTTCGTGGTAAACGTCGACGAGGAGAAGCGCGAGGCGTTAACCAACGAGCACGGCGGCGCCGTCAGGACGTGGAACCACCGCATCAAGGTCGAGCCGGTATCCGAGAAGAGGTACCTGTACACCGACGAGGTCGAGATCCGCGCGGGGGCGCTGACGCCGCTTATCTGGCTCTTCGCGCAGCTCTACTACCGCTACCGCCAGATGCGCTGGAGGGGACTCGCCCGGGTGCTCGCCTAGAGGGTCGCGCGCTCAGAGCCTCGCCGGGCCCGAAACCACCGCCGCCCTCGTCGGGACACCCCCGATCCCGGCCCTCATGCGGTTCTCCTCTCGCCGGGATCGTCCGCGTTTGCTGGGGGTGTTCGCGCCCGCTAGTGGCCGTGCGAACCGCCGTCTTCGCGGCCCGCTTCGCCCTCCGCGTCGCCGCCGCCGGCATCCAGGGCAACCGGTTGCCCGCCGTCGAAGCTGAGCGTGAGGTTCTCGGCCTCCTCGGGGACCTGGACGTTTATGGTCCCCGACACGACGCCGCCCGCGGGCACCGACCCGGAGCCGAGGGTGCTGCGGTGTGGGCCGACCTCGGCCATGCCCTCGCCCCCGAAGCGGAAGTCTTTTTCGGAGAACTTGAGGTCGCCCCCCTCCCCCGCGGCGAGCGTGACGTCCACCGTGTACCGCTCCATGCCCTCGGGCGCCATGTCCATGTTCTGGGGCATCGCCATGTTCATGCCGTGCTTGGCGAAGCCGCCCATCTTCATCGGCGCCATGTGCTCCGGTGCGAAGCGGTCTACCACGAGCTGCCCGTCTCCCGCCGAGACGGCCTCCCCCATGGCGGCAGGGGCCGCCTCCTGGACGCCCGCGTGGGACAGAAGGCCCCAGCCGCCCGCGGCGAGGGCGCCCACGACAGCCGCGAGAAGCAGTACGCTCCCGGCGGCCTCACGGAGCCTGCCGGGGCCTCTGGGATTCTCGGCGAGTACGGGGGCCGCCGTCTCTGGAGGGGCGACTTGGGATACGGGCATCTGGCGCGTCCTTTCAGGCTCTCTCGAGTGCTGCCACCCGATGATCGCGCGTCGGGCCGTCGCCGGCATCGCGAATGCGGACGATCTTTGCCTAGCCAGTTTGGGCTAGGGACGCTCAGCGCCTGCGCGTGTAGACGGCGGCCCCCGCGGCGAGCGCCACGACGACGGCTCCGCCGATGAGCGGGGCCAGTGGCCCGGCCCCCGGGCCAGATGCCCCGGCCGCTTGCCCGTCCGCTTGCCGGGGCGGGGCGGCCTCTCCCGCCTCTTGCGCGGTGAACCGGTACTCGCCGTCGATCGGGTCCCCGTCGGCGGAGGTCACGCGCCACTCGACCCTGTAGTCGCCGGCTGGCAGACCGTCCTTCAGGGCCACCGCCACGACGGCCGGGTCGTCGGGGTCCACCCCCGCGTCGCCCGTGTCTGCCCGCTCGCCCCCGGGCGCATAGACCTCCACGGGTTCGAACTCGGCCCTGACGGGCTCGTTGAACGTGAGGCGCACCTCCTGCGGCGGGCGGGGTACGGTCTCGTCGTCCTCGGGGGAGGCACCCTCCAGGCCCGCGTGGGCGAGGGCGGGGCCGCCGAAGGAAAGCGCCCACAGCGCCGAGGCCGCGACCAGAGCCGCGAGCTGCGTCGCGCGGCGGGGCGGCCTCCTCACGCCCGGGTCCCCGCCGCACGGCCATCGCGGAGGCCAGGACGAGGACGGCCGCCGCCCCGAGCGCGAGGGCGGGGTTCATCCCCCCGGTCTCGGGCAGGTCGTCGTCCGCCGCGCCATGGTGGCCTTCCTCACCACCGCCCTCGCCGCCGGAAGCGCCCCCCTCCTCGTGGTGGCCTCCCCCGCCGGCGTCCCCGGCCTGCCCGCCGCCCGCCGCGACCGTGACCACGGAGGCCGGCCTCTCCGTGCCGGGCCCACCCGTCCACGCGACCACGTCGCCGCCTTCGTACGTCACGAACCCCTTCCAGCGGAACTCGCCCGCCTCCTCCGGGGCGCGGGCGCCGAACGGGAACTCGGCAATGCCGCCCTCGGCTATCTCCCCGCCGGACCACACGACGGAGCCGCCCCTGAGCTTTCCGCTCCAGCCGGAAGGCGAAGAGACGTCCGTGACCTCGAAGCCTTCCGGCACCACGAGGCGCACCTCGACGGCCGGCTCGCTCTGCTCCCCGGCGGCCTCCACGGTCAACTCCTGCGCGCTGCCCGGCCGGACCTCGGCCGGCGAGACCTCGACGTGGGCCCACGCGGTCCCCGCGGCGGCCAGCACCGTCAGCGCGACCGCGAGCGCAACCGCCGTCGCGCGCCGGGCCGCCGTCCCCGAAGTCTTCGTCCCCATGCTTCGTGCTCCTCTCCCTCGTGTCGCGCCAACCCTACGGGACGCCCCACCGGCCGTTCGTCGCTGTCCCGGGTCGTACCCGGGTACTGCGGGGCGCCAGATTCGGTGCCGGTCGGCTACCGGCTCGCGGGAGGCGGGGAGGTTCGGGATCCGGTGAGGGGTGCGTCTGATCGAGCAGGCGGCCGAAGGGGGGCCGCCGCGAGGAGCCGAGCGCGAACGCCGCGGCCGAGACCACTACGGCCGTCCCCGAGGGATCCACCGAGGCGCAACCGTGCGCCTGAGCCGCGTGCGGGGGCGCGTTGCGTTCATCCCCACCGGGAGCGCCCAGCGCGGGGTGCAGCGCCACGAACGCGGTCACGAGGACCGCGAGAAAGACGAGCAGCGCGTGGCGGCACCCTGCCATGGCCGCATGATAGACGCGCCACGGCGCCGCGGCATCACGCAAAAGGGCTATATCTTGGCCCGCGCCGCTTGGGATGTCAGCCGAAGAAGGTGCGGTAGAGCAGGAACACGTTCAGGCAAACGATGAGCGCCACGACCACCGCGGCGACCGCCGTGGTGAGCCTGCGGTTGACGAGCGCCCCCATGATATTGCGGTTGCGGCAGAAGATCAGGAGCGGTATCAGGGCGAAGGGGATGCCGAAGGAGAGCACCACCTGGCTTATAACCAGGGAGCGGCTGGGGTTGAGGCCTATGGCGAGTACGACGAGGGCCGGGGTCATGGTTATGAGGCGCCTGAGCCACAGCGGGATGCGCCGGTTTATGAACCCCTGCATGACGACCTGGCCGCTTAAAGTGCCCACGGACGAGCTCGAGAAGCCGGAGGCCAGGAGCGCCACGCCGAAGATGGTCGCCGAGAAGCCGCCGACCTGCTCGCCCAGGGCCTCGAAGGCGAGGTCTATGTCGCCGACCCCCGTGAGACCTTCAGCGTTGAATAAGGCGGCGGCCATGATGAGCATGCTGGCGTTGATGGTGCCTGCTATGGCCATGGCTATGATGACGTCCACGAGCTCGAAGCGGAAGATCTTCTTGCGCTCCTCGTCGTTGCGCCCCACCACCCTGCGCTGCGTCAGGGCCGAGTGCAGGTAGATCACGTGCGGCATGACCGTGGCGCCGAGGATCCCGGCAGCGAGCAGCACGCTGTCGGTGCCCGCGAACTGCGGGGTGAACAAGCCCGCGAGGATGCGGTCCGCCTCCGGCTGGGCGTAGAACATCTGGAAGGCGAAGGAGAGGACGATCACGCCGACGAACGCGGCGATGGCCGCCTCCAGCGGCCTGAATCCCCGCCGCTGCAGCTCCAGGATACCGAAGGCCGCGACCGCCGTCAGGAGCCCCGCCGGGAACAGGGGTATGCCGAACAGGAGGTTCAAAGCGAGCGCCGCCCCTATGAACTCGGCGAGGTCGGTCGCCATCGCGATGATCTCGGCCTGCACCCACAGGAACAGGGTGACGGCCCTCGGGAACCTCTCCCGGCACACCTCGGGGAGGTTCTTGCCCGTGGCTATCCCGAGCTTGGCCGACATCGACTGTATGAGCATCGCCATGAGGTTCGCGGTCAGGATCACCCACAGCAGCATGTACCCGTAGCGCGCCCCGCCCGCGATGTTGGTGGCGAAGTTGCCGGGGTCCACGTAGGCAACGGCCGCGATGAACGCCGGCCCCAGGAACGGCCACAGGCGCCTGAGCCCCCTGCGATCGCCCTTCAGGGAGGCGTGCGCCGCCCGCGCGGTGGCGCTCTCACCAGGCAAGACGCTCTCGACTATCGCGTTGCCGTTGCCGTCGGTATCCGGGGTGTGTTCGCTGATGGCGGGCCTCTCCGCTTTAGAGATTTAGTCGCGGCTAACAGTAATACTTGGCCTCCACAAAAGTCAAGGTTTTTCTGCCCTTGTTTCGCGGGTTTTCGTCGACTAACATGGACGCCACGATGGATGGCGCCACGATACCCCGGTCCCCCTCGTCGTCGGTTGGCGATTACCTGAAGGCCATATGGGAATCTGCGGAAGGGGGGGCGGCCTCCACGAAGGACGTGGCCGAGCGGCTCTCCGTCAACCCGGCCTCTGTCACGAACATGTTCGCGCGTTTGCGGGGGATGGGGCTCGTCGAGTACGAACGCTACCGGGGGGCCTCGCTCACCGAGGAGGGGCTGTCGGAGGCGCTGCGGCTGGTGCGCCGCCATCGCCTGATAGAGACCTTCCTGCTGGACCACTTAGGCTACTCGTGGGAGGAGGTGCACGAGGAGGCGGAGAAGCTCGAGCACGCCGTCTCCGACAGGTTCACGGAACGGCTCGCGGAGCTGCTGGGGCACCCCGACCACGACCCGCACGGCGACCCCATCCCGTCCGCGGACCTGTCGCTGGCGCCGGAGGACCTTAGGCCCCTGGGCGAGTCCGCGGTGGGAGAACGCGTCCGCGTCTGCCGCGTGAGCGAGGACGCCGGCGTCCTGGCCCACCTGGGGGAGCGGGGGCTGGTCCCGGGGGAAGAGCTTCGGGTCCAGGAGGTCCGCGTCCTGGACGGCGTGGTCACCGTGGAGGACAAGGACGGCGTCTTCCACACGCTGGGCCCCGCGCTGGCGGCCTCGATCTTCGTCGAACCCGTGGGGTATGGCATGGGGTAGACCGCGCGGCGCGGGCGCCGTCTGACCGGTCCGCCCGCCGCTTCCCCCGCGATCAGGTCAGGACGTGGACCAAAACGAAGAAGAAGACGGCCCCCACCACCGCCCAGGCGAGTTTCCACGCGGCCGACCCGGATCGGGGTCTCGGGGGCGGGTCGGGTCCCGATCGGTCGTCCAAGCCGTCCAGCAGGTCGCTCTTCCTCATGCGGTCAACCCCTTTCGCCCTGTTTCCGGAGTAACCTCGTCCGGATCATCTCCGCCGATGGGTGGTCCTCGAGGCCCTCGGGCGCCCGGTAGACCCTGCACCCGATGTGCCAGCTCGCCCTCTGGCCGAGCCCCTCCGGGAACAGGTCCTCGCCGTCCACGCGTATTGTCGGGCTGCCGGGGAACCGGAGCCTCTCGGCCTCCTCGTCGGTGTCGACCGCGACCAGCTCCGGCGCGGAGCCGCCCGGCATGCCTTCCTCCGAGAGCGCGATCCTCAGGGCCCGCTCGGCCTTGCGGTAACCGGGGCAGCCCCCGAAGTACAGCAGTTCCACCCTCACCCTCGCGCCTCCCCGCCCTCGCGGGCCTCGCCCAGGGTCTCCCACCCCTGCCACGGGATCACCGGCGGCATCGCGGAGGCCCCCACGGCCTCTAGGCGCCCCTCTTGCGGAAGAGCCTCAGGCCGTTGAGGGTGACGGCTATGGAGGTGCCCATGTCGGCGAGTACGGCGAGCCAGAGGGCGACGAGCCCGAAGGGGGCGAGCAGCACGAAGACGCCCTTTATCAGGATAGAGACGGCCACGTTCTGCTTGATGATCCCTTCCGCCGCCCGCGAGAGCCTCACGGCCTCCGCGAGCTTGGGCAGGTCGTCCTGCATGAGCGCGACGTCGGCGGTCTCCAGGGCCACGTCGGTGCCCGCCGCGCCCATCGCGAAGCCCACGGAGGAGGCGGCCAGCGCCGGGGCGTCGTTGACGCCGTCGCCGACCATGCCCGCCGAGCCGTGCTCGGCGACGAGTTCGCGCACCGCCCCGATCTTCTGCTCGGGCAGGAGCCTCGCCCTGTAGCCGATCCCGAGCTCCTCGGCCACGCGGCGCGCCGGCGCCTCGGCGTCCCCGGTGAGCATCACCAATTCCTCCACGCCCGCCGCGCGCAGGGCCCCTACGGTCGCCTTCGCGTCGGGGCGCAGGGAGTCGGCGAGCCCGAAGACCGCGAGCGGTCCGCCCTCGTCGCCCAGGACGACCGGCGTCTCCCCCGCCCGCTCGACCCCGGCGAGCGCCTCGCCCGCCCCGTCGAGGGCTATCCCCCTCTCGGCGAAGAGGCGGGGGCTCCCGATCAGGTACCGCTCGCCGTCCACCTCGCCCTCGGCGCCCCTGCCCGCGACCGACCGAAAGCCCGCGACCGGGGGCAGCTCGGCCCCGCCCGCCGCGGTCAGGATCGCGTGCGCCAACGGGTGCTCCGAGCGGCGCTCGAGCGCCGCCGCGACCCGCAGCACCTCGACCTCGTCGCGCCCGCCCAGGGGGGAGACGCGCGAGACCACCGGGCGACCTTCCGTGAGCGTCCCCGTCTTGTCGAATGCCAGCGCCTTGAGACGTCCGGCCGCCTCCAGCGCCGCCCCGCCCTTCACCAGGATGCCGCGCCTGGAGGCGGCCCCTATCCCGGAGACCACCGTGACGGGCGTGGAGATCACGAGCGCGCACGGGCAGGCGATGATGAGCAGCGCCAGCGCCCTGTAGAACCACTCCCCGAAGCCGGCCCCGAGCAGGGGGGGCACCGCGGCGAGCAGGACGGCCGCCGCGACCACGATCGGGGTGTAGACCCGGGAGAAGCGGTCCACGAACTGCTCGGCCGGGGCCTTCTTCGCCTGCGCCTCCTCCACGAGCCGCGCGATCCTCTGCAGCATCGAATCCCCGGCCCGCTTGGTCGCCCGGACTACCAACCCGCCCTGGCCGTTGAGGGAGCCGGAGTAGACGGCGTCGCCCGCCCCCTTCTCCACGGGCACGCTCTCTCCCGTGACCGGGGCCTCGTCCACCGCCGAGGAGCCCTCGACGACCTCGCCGTCCACCGCCAGCCTCTCGCCGGGCCTGACGATCACCGTGTCGCCCACCCCGACCTCGCCCGCGGGGACGACGACCTCGGAGGCGCCCCTCCTGACGAGGGCCTCGTTCGGAGCGAGGCGCACCAGCGCCCGCACCGCCCCGCGCGTGCGGTCTATGGCGTAGACCTGGAGCGCGTTGCCGGCGGCGAAGAGCACCACGACGGAGGCCGCCTCCGCCCACTCGCCGATGCCGACCGCGCCGATCGTGGCCGCGCTCATGAGCACGTTCATGTCCAGGTGCCGCGCCCTCAGGCCCGCCACGGCGGCCCGGAAGATCGGCAGCCCGCCCACGGCGATCGCGGCGAGGTACACCGCCGCCCGCACCGTCCCGGGCGCGCCGGCGAAGGAGAGCGCGAGGCCGACCAGGAACAGCGACGCCGAGGCGAAGACGGAGATCGCCCTCGGGGTGCGCCAGAAGGGCGGTCTTTCGGCCTCGTCGGCCTTGGCCACCCCGTAGCCGGCGGCCCTGACCGCCCCCTCGAGGTCCCCCACCGAGACGCCGGGCCCGTGCTCGGCGTCCAGCCGGCCGGCGGCGAAGTTCACGGTCGCCTTGGACACGCCGGGCAGGGCGAAGACGCGCCTCTCCACGGTGGCCGCGCAGCTCGCGCAGTCCATCCCCTCGACCCGCACGACGGTCCTCTCCAGGGTGCCTACGGGGGCACCGTCCGACGCCTCGGGATTGGCCTCCCGAGTGGTCGGCGTGGCGGGAGTATCCGCCGCGCCCGAGCAGCAGTCGTCCGTGCAGCCGTCGGTCCCCTCGGGCGTCGCTTGCTGCTCCGCGGGCTTCGGCTCCTCGGGGGCCTGGCCCAGGACCGGCAGCATCCTCTTCGGGCGGCTCACGCCATCGCCCCCCGAACGGGGGTACCCGCCGGCTTCGCCCGCGGGGCCTCGTCCAGCACGGCGCCGAGGAGCGAGAGCCCCTCGCCCGTGAGCGAGTACATGACCATCTTGCCGCTCCGGCGGGAGCGGACCACGCCGAGCGAGCGGAGGGTCCTCATGTGGTGCGAAACGAGGTTCTGGGCGCGGCCGGCGATCCAGGCCAGGTCGCACACGCACAGCTCGCCGCCCTCGGCGTCCGCCTCCCGCAGGGCGGCGGCCAGCGTCAGGCGCGTGGGGTCCGAGAGCGCCTTGGCGCGCTCCGCGGCGCCGTAGGCGGTCTCGCCGTCGAGCAGCCTACCGCGGATCGCCTCCGCGCGCGGGGCGTCGATGCAGATCAGGTCGCAGCGGTCGTTCGTCATCCGTACACCTCAACGGTCGTCGATACGTTGAGTTCGATGGTAGCAGGTTCGGGCGCGCGAGACAAGACGAGGCGGGTTGGCCGCGCGACGGGCTGGCGGTCACGTTCGGCGGTTGGATGCTGCTCGGATCATGCGGCGACCACGACCGTTTGCGCCCCACGAAGGAATTGGCTACGCTTGTTTGCTGCCCTTGAGGGGGCCGATCGATAGCCGGCTCTGTCGGTTGTCGGGCGAGCAGGCTGAGGGCAAGGCGCGGCGACGCGGGAGGGCGACCGGGGAGGGCGATGTGGACGGAGGGAAGGCTCCGCGGGCGTGGGTAGGCGAGGAGATCACGGTGCAATGGCCTTCGGAGCCAGCGGGGCCACACGTTTTCGTGCTCCTCGACGTGGTGCCCGAAGGGTTGGTGGTCGAGTACAAGACCACGGAGGAGCGCGAAGGTACGACTTACGAAGAAACGTCGCACTCCTTGATCCCGTGGAACGCCTTTGCCTGGGCGGCGAGGCTCGCGAGCGTAGAGGAGAAGAGGCCTCGGGTGGAGGACGCGGAATAGCGGCCCGCCCCTGCGCCGTCGCGCTTCTCGGCGCGCACTACGGCGAAAGCCGTCCGGCGCGGGTCTACTCCGGTCGTCTGTTCGGAATCTTTGTCGGCTCGAGACGCCAAGCGTTGGGGAAGATGCTCGCCCAGAGGCTTGCGAGATCGGGCGCGGGAGTCCTGCCGTGTTCCGGCTTCGGTGGTAGCGTAGGGGCGAGATGATGGCGGGATTGCGTAGGGCGCTTTTCAGGGAGCCGCGGGCCGGCGGCATGGCCGAACGGTCGTGGTTCGTGCTGGGCGGCGTGGGCGTGGCGGTCGGGTGCCTGATGGTCGTGGCCGGTCTGTTCGCCTCCGGGGCGGGCGCCGGGCCCTCCTACAACCCCTGGCTCGTCGTCCTCGGGGCGATGTTCGCCCTGCAGTTCGCCGCCGAGCTGCTGCCGAAGGGCTGGAGCATAACCGCCGGTCTCTTGCGCATCGGCGCGATCTTTGTGGCCGTGGTTAGCCTGTTGGCGGTGATGATCCTATGATGGCGGCGGGCACATGGGCCCGCCGCGTCGGTCGTCGCGTCGTTTGCGTGGCGGGTCCGGTCTCGTGGGTGGCGACGGTCAGGGCGCGGTAGTCGTGGTCGAGGTCCACCTTCTCCTGGCCGACGTTCTCGGCGCCGACGGCGACGCCCAGCGCGAGCTGTAGGCACCCCCTCTTTGACGTCGTCGGTCCGCGAGCCGCCGAAGCGGCGCAGCACGTCCTCCGGGTCGCTTCCCCGGCGCCGGGCCTTCTCCAGGAGCCCCCTGAGGCGCCTGGCGCGGCGTTCCTCGTCGCAGAGCATGAGGTGGTTGCCGAGGTCCAGGAGCGCCGCGGCGAGCCGCAGCCGCGCCCTCTCCGCGAGCCTCTTTCGGGCGCGAACGATCGCGCGGACGACGCGCCGGCGCAGTGCCGGGACCCCGAGGGCGGGCGCCACGGCCAGGGACGCGACGATCAGCAGGGTCATCAAAAGGGTCCCTCCTCCGAGTCGGCCATCAGGCGGTCGACGGGGTCCAGGGCTCCGGCGGCCTCGGCCTCGAGCTCCGCTTCCGCGAAGAGGTCCTCCATCACCTCGACGCTCACGCAGTCGGAGGGGTAGTGCGGGCCGGGCATGCAGCACTGGGACGGGAAGAAGCAGCCAAAGGCCTCGTAACCGAACTCGGCGCGCTCTACGAGGTCCTCGTGGGCGTAGTAGTCGTCGAAGTCGTCTGCTTCCATATCGAAGACCCGCGCGTAGGGGTCATCGTGGGCGTGCTCGGACATGATCGCCTCCCTTCCGTGTCTGGCCTCCGGCTCCATCGCCAGAAGGAGGGACCGGAGGACCCGGCGCAGGCGTCTTCGGCATCGTTGACCGCGCAGCTGCGCGACGCCGCCAAGAGTGGCCCCCCGCGGGTGTCCGGGCCGAGGCCCCGACGAAAGACGCGTGAACGCGGGACAAAAAAAGGGGCGGAGGTCCTCGCGGACCTCCGCCCCCCGGGAACCCCGCCCGGCGATACCGGGCGGGGTAGATGGGATCACCTCCCGACTAGAGGATGCCCTCGACGTTCAGGCGCTTGGCGTTGACCGCGCGAAAGGGGATGTCTTCCAGATCTTCGGGGGCGCTATCCGCCTCCTGGCGCCCGCCGCTGCCGCGCTTGGTGCCCTGCTCGCCGGAGCCACCGCCGGAGCCACCGCCGGAGCCGTTCTTGCCGCCGCCGAGGAACTGAATGTTGTCCGCGACGACCTCGTGCTTCGAGCGGGTCTTGCCGGTCTCCGGGTCTTCCCAGGTACGGTACTCCAGACGGCCCTCGAGGAGGATGGGGTCGCCCTTCTTCTTGTAGTTGGCGACGGTCTCGCCGAGCTCCCGCCACGCGGAGACGTCGAAGAAGTTGGTGTGCTCCTTGTCGCCGCGGACCTTGTTCTGGGCGAGCCCGAAGTTGCAGACGGGGATGCCCGCCTGGGTGAACCGGAGCTCCGGATCTCTCGTGATGTTGCCGGCGAGAACTACGCGATTGTACGAAACCACGTCCCGCTCCTTTCCGGGGGAAAGCCCCCCAGCCGTGCGCCACCTACTCCAGCGGAGCTGTCGGTCGCGCGTTTACGGTCGAGGACCTTCGCGGTCCCCTCGTTTTTCTGAGGGGGACCGTAGGGTCCTCTGGGTCTTGCCCGGGCCTCCTGACCTACCGCGGTCTTGGGTCCGGTCTTGCGGGGTGGCCCGGTGCGCCGGGCCCGTGCGCTGTGGCGTGGTTGTCTGCCGTCCTCTACATCCTCTTGCTCCTTCCGTTCAGGGCTCTAGCCCGTCGTCGTTCGCACCTATTTAGGTGCGACGGCGGGCGAGGTGGTCCGCCCGTCTTTCGGTCAGTCCGTCTGCCGTTCTCCGGCGCGAACCTCGGTGCGCAGCCAGTACACCCGGCCGGTGGCGGTGTCGCTCACGCGCCGGATCTCTCCGGCCTCGGCGAGGCGTTTGGCCGCCTCGCGGGTGGCCGCGAGCTCTTCGGGATCTTCCGGGAGCATCCGCTCCTCCGGTATGCGAGAACCCGGCGGGTAGAACCCCAGGAGCAGGCGGAGTCCGGCCTCCGGGTCCAGGGAGTCCATGTAGCGATCGATAGAGCGGCCGAGCGCCGCCTGGAAGGCCTCGTCTTCGGGGGCGCCGCGGGCCGTGAAGAGGAGGTAGGCCTGCATCCTGGCTTCCACGGCGTCGGAGACTCCCGGGCTCCGCGAGCGCCCTCCTGGGGGTTGGGAGCGATCCTCCGGGTGGCTGCGTTCGTCGTCCACGGCTTCTCCTGCGTTCGGTCGTGCGTTGTGCGGGGATCAGGTCCCGGCCGGGGCGAAGGCGTCCGCCAGGCCGCCGAAGAACCGCCTGAGCAGCGACGGGACCGATCGCTTCCGGCAGACGTCGCAGCCGTCGCAGGGGGCGACAAGCTCGGCGGCCTCGTCTCCGAAGTGGGAGAGCAGCCTCGCGCGCCGGCAGGTCGTGAGGGAGGCGTAGGCGGCGACCTCCTCCAGGTGCCGGGCCTCCTGTTCCGAGCGGTGCTCGAAACGGGCCCCGAGGTCCGCGAGCTCGCGGCGGCCGAGGGGCGCGGGCTTGACGAGCAGGTCCGCGATCCGGCCCTTCGGCGCGGCCTCGATCCTTCCGGAGCGGATGAGCCGCGTGAGCGAGGCCTGGACGGCGGCCGGCGAGGCCCCGACCTCCCGGGCGAGGTCCACCAACGGCACGCGGGAACCGGTCCCCCGTCGCGCGAGCGCGCGCAGGACCCCGGCGCCAGCGCTCCCGTCGTCTGGCGGCGCGGCCGAGGAGGCGTCGGGGGGAAGCCGCTTTATCCGGATCTCGGCCCACAGGTTGTAGCCGCGCCTGACCCGGCCCATCGCCTCCAGCGCGCGCAGCACGTCCGCCGCGGCCCCGCCGCCGACGTCGCCCAGGCGCGAGAGGTCCTGGGGGTTCGGGTTGGCGCGGAGCTTGCCGGCGTTCGGCCCGGCCTTCTCCGGGACGCCGATCTTTTTGAGGGCGTCCAAGAAAGCCTTCGCGTCCTCCGGGGCGGTGAGGTTCGTGCGGGCGAGGTCCTTGCGGTGTTCGAGCTCCTCCGGGGAGAACAGCACGGTGGAGAAGGCGGGGCGCCCGTCCCTCCCCGCGCGGCCGGCCTCCTGGACGTAGGCGGGGATGGAGTCCGGAACCTTCGCGTGTACGACGGTCCTCACGTTCGGCTTGTCCACGCCCATGCCGAAGGCCACGGTGGCGACTATGACGGGCAGCTCGTCGTCCATGAAGCGGCCCTGGACCGCGTCGCGCTCGGCGGGGCCCATCCCGGCGTGGTAGGCCTCGGCCCGGATGCCGCGCGAGGAGAGCGCGGAGGCGAGCTCCTCGCACCGGCTCCTCGTGTGGGCGTAGACGATCGCCGGCGCCTCGCCTTCGTTGAGCGCCCGGACGACCGTGTGGAGGCGGCCGTCCTCGGCCACCCACCGCACGCGGTAGCGCAGGTTGGGGCGGTCGAAGCCGGTCCTGATGACCTCCGGCTCCCTGAGCCCCAGGAGCTCCACGATGTCCCCGCGGACCCTGGGGTCCGCCGTGGCCGTCAGCGCCATGATCGGGGGCCGGCTCCCGCGCGAGCCGAGGTCCCGTATGGCCGTCCTCAGGAACAGGTACTCCGGCCTGAAGGAATGCCCCCACTCGGAGGTGCAGTGCGCCTCGTCCACGACGACGAGCGAGACCCCGGCCCCGCCACCGGCGCGTCGGAGGAGCAAGACGATCTCCAGCGAGCGCAACCTCTCGGGCGCGAGGTAGAGGATCTTCGCCTCCCCGGAGAGGACGCGCCGCTCGACGGCGCGGCGCTCGGAGACGGAGAGGCTCGAGTGCAGGGCGGCCACGGCCCCGGCCGGGACCCCCTCGTCGGAGGCCTCGACGCGGGCGCGCAGCGCGTCGATCTGGTCCTTTATCAGGGAGACGAGCGGCGAGACCACCACGGTAAGGCCCTCGCCCATCAGGGCGGGCACCTGGTAGCACAGCGACTTGCCGCCGCTCGTGGGCATGACGGCCAAGACGTCCCTGCCGGCCACGGCGGCGGCTATGATGTCCTCCTGGCCGGGCCTGAAGTCCTCGTGGCCGAAGACCCTAAGCAGCAGGCGGCGCGGGAGATCTCCCGCGCCGCCGTTCGAAGCGTCCGCCGACCCGCTCGCCGGAGCACTCACCCGCGCCCCACCGCAGGGAGGAAGGGATAGAAGCGTTCGCCGCCGACCTCTTCCAGGGAGGCGGCGGGCAGGCCCGCTTCGACCATGAGGGCCTCCGTGTAGAAGAGGGCCTCGGCGGGGCCGAAGGGGCGGGCGAGGTAGACGGCGAGGTTCGGGACGTCGAGGGTCACACACCATTCGGGTGTGCCGGCTTCCGGATCCGGGAGGGTGTCTGGGTCGGGCCCGACGCCGGTCACACACCCTTCGGGTGTGTCGAAGTCCTCGCGGAGGAGGGCGTGGGTGTAGATCGCCACGGTGAGGCCGTCCGCGCGGTTCTCGGGCCTGACGGAGACGTCCTGCCAGTGGCTTCGCCGCGGGTCGTGCGCGACCACGTTGGTCCGGGCGGGCCAGCGGGTCTCCGAGAAGTGCTCGGGGCGCGTGTGGGCGTGGGCCGTCACGGGTTCCTCCTTCCGGGGTTGGGGTGCGTCTGACGCGGTGGCCGAGCAACGGGGCTCAGTCCCCTGGCGTGTCTGGGCAGGCGCTCTCGCCGCCGGGAACGGCGGGGCTTGCAAACCGGGCAGCCCGGGCAGGGGTCGTCTTCTTCCAGGGAGAGGATCTCCTCGAGGGTCATGGCTAACCTCCCGCGGCTGGACGCCGCGTTTTGTGTGCTGTGGGCGGGCCTAAGAGGGAACGGCGTGCGGGTCTTCGACCTCCGTGCGCCGGCCCGGCTTTGTCAGGATCGTGTTCTCCATCCGTGGGTATTCCTTTCGTGCGAGGGTGGGGTCCTCTCCGGACCCCACCCGTTGGCGGTCGCGGCGGACGATCGGACGCTCAGGCGGCGTCGTGCTCGGCCACGGCTTCGGCCACGGCCGCGTCTATCGCGGCGATCTCCTCCAGGGCGGATTCCTCGGCGATGGTGTCGCCCTCCGGGAGCGAACGCTCGAAGGCGTCGCCGCCGGACAGCCGCTTGGGGGCGAGCCTGTGCAGCTCGCCCGGTTCGAGGTCCTCCAGGTTCTCCCGCCACTCGCCGGCCTCGCCCTCGGGCTCGGCGGCGCCGGAAGCTTCGCTGGCCCAGGGGTTGACGATGCCGAAGCTCTCGTCTCGGATGAGGCCGTTCAACGTGCGGCGGTAGGCGGTCTCGTCGAGTGGCTCAGTGGCCGCGACGAAGACCTCGCCGGTCTTCTGGGAGCGGACCCGCCGGACCTTGCCGGCCTCGGCGAGCGTCCGGAGAGCGGCCCGAACGGCCGCCTCGGGGTCCGCGGCGGAGATCGTCAGGGCGCTCCAGCGGGCGAGGAACGCCTGCTCGGAGGAGGCGCCGGCTTCGCCCCCTTCGCGGCGGAGGATGTGCAGGAGCTTGTGAGGAAGCTCGGGGCAGAGCCCGAGCGCGACCGCGCGGGCGGTGTCGTAGGCCGCCCGGCCGCTTTTGCGGCGACGCTCGACGGCGGAGCGGAGCTTCGGGTCCTCGAGCCACCCGGCCGGGCGCTCCTCGGGGCGGGAGGCCCGCCTGTCGGCGTCGAGCTCGGCGGCGGGCCTGACCTCGACCGGGCCGCCGTTCCTCGCCTCGCGCGCCGCGGAGATCTCCCGGCGCAGGCGCGCCCCGGTCTTCTGCATCCGCCCGCGCTCGGCCTTGGAGTCCCAGGGCGTCTCGGCGGCCAGGGCCCGTTCGGACACCTCGCGGACCGCGGCGGTGGAGGCGTCGGCGCCGATCCTGCGCCGGATGGCGGCCACGTCGAGCGGGCGGTCGTGGGAGGGCCGGACGAAGCGGGCGGCGCGGAAGCGCTCGCCGGCGTCGTCGAGCTCGCGCGTCTCGGGCTTGGGGGCCTCCTTGACGGAGTGGCCGAACCAATCCTCCTCGGAGTAGTGGCTGCCGGCCTCGCCGCCCTCGAAGAGCACCGAGTAGGTGCGGGGGGAGTAGGAACGGCCGGGGAGCGTCGCGAGCCTCTCGACGGCCCGCCGGCGGTCGCCCTCGGTGGAGCCCGCCAGGGCGAACACGACCCCGGCGGCGCCGGCGCCAGCTCCGCTGGCGAAGAGGTGCGCCACACCCGCCTCGGAGAGCGGGTAGACGGTCGCGAGGACCTCCGGGTCGATGTCCGCGACGGTGCGGCCGGCGGCGACGGCGTTGCCGTTCGCCCTGAGCGCGGCGACGATCGCGTCTTCGTCGGTGGGCGGCGCGGAGATCTCCGGCGCGTCGGTCCTCGGACCGAGCAGCGCGGCGAGCCCTCGGGCGAGCGGACCGTCGCCCTGCCCGTCCGCCGGCGTCTGGACCTCCGCCCGGCGCAGCAGCGCGTGGGCTACCGCCTGGCGGGCGGAGAAGTAGGTGGGGAAGTCGTCGCCGAACTCGCCGCCGGTGACCATGAAGCTCGTGGTGCCCTCGGGGTCGATGGCGACGCCCGCCCCGCGCGAGCAGTTGCGCACGACCGGGACGTAGAAGTGCTCGCCGGCGGGGAGGCTGGAGAGCAGCAACTCGCTGCGGCGGACGGCCGGGTCGAGCTTGCAGACGAGCTCGTCCACGCCTTCCAGGACGTCGGCGGCGTCGAGGACGTCGGCGTCCGTGGCCGACCCGTACTCGAGCGTCTGGTGCTGGTCGAGGAGCGTGCGGACCTCTTCGGGCGTGTACTGGGCGTGCATCAAGCTTCTCCTTTCTCGGGGAACGGAAAGGACCCGGAGCTGCGTCTCCGGTTCCGAGGTGTCTCCTTCCGGTGGCGACCTCTCGCCTAGTAGCCGGCGAGCTCGTCGTCGTTCACGGGCCAGAAACCGTGGTCGAGGTAGAACTCGTAGGCCGCGTCGTAATGCGCGTCCTGGGTGTTGGCGCTCGCGTTCGCGTGGTCGTGCTGCTGGCGGTCGAGCTCCATCGACTGCTCTACGGTCATCGCGTCTCCTCCCGTGGGTCGTCTTTCTCGACGTCTCCCCGCAGGGCCGATAAGCGGAAGCGGTGTCAAGGGGTGCTTTTTGCCCTTGACACCGCGGAGCGTTCGGCTACCGGACGGACGGCTTTCCGAAGTGGAGGACCATGAACCCGTGGTAGGCGAGGGCGAGGTCCTCGTCCGTCTGGCCCCCGAGGTCGATGCCCACGATGCTGCAGATCTGCTCGCGGTGCCCGGTCGTGTCCTGCCGCCGGATCTGGAAGAGGATGTACTCCGCGTGGGTGATAAAGCCCTGCTGGTAGACGTCGTACACCTCGTAGGGATCGCGGTCGGTCTCGGGGGTGTTGGCGAGCAGGGCCGAATCGTGGCGGGTCAACTTCGCGCTCCTTCCGTCGGGGACGTCCCGGATCCGCATCCGGGAGCGGTCGTCTTTCGAGACGGTCGTCCCACGAGCGGGAGAGCGAGAGCGGCGTCAAGGGAGGTTTCTGCCCTTGACGCCGCGGAGCGTCCCGCAACCTACCGGCCCACCTACCGGTTCGCCGGGGCATCCCCGTCACTTCGTGACGACCGTGAAGCGGTCGTCGAGGAGGGGCTCGATCCTCTCCTGCACCTCCGCCCACTTCAGGCGTCCGTTCCCGCAGCCGGGACGAGGGAGCACCACGTTCGTGTAGCCGAACTTGTCGGCCATGAGGACCAGGGAGCGGACGGAAGCCTCTATGAGGTCGAGGTCCGCGGCGAGCTTCCAGTGGACCTTCACCGGCAGCGAGGCGACGTGGGCGCCGTTGACGGCCAGGAACCGCACCGGGCGGTTACCGTGGCGCCGGATCAGGGCGCCGAGCTTCCGGGGGGCCGAGGGGACGGCGTCCCGGAGCTCCCTAGCGCAGCCTGCGCCCATGACCGCCTCACCGTTACGCTTCACGAAACCGTTCGTGGTCACCACCCTGAGGTCCGCCTCCGCCTTCCAGAGATCTACCCGAGCCTCCAGCACCGTCTCCTCCTCCGTGGTTCGTGTTCCTAGACCGCTCCTGTGAGAGCGGGAGAGCGAGAGCGGTGTCAAGGGCTGCCTTTGCCCTTGACACCGCGGAGCGTCCCGCTAAACGTCTACTCGCCACGGCGCTGCGCGAGACGTTCGGAGGCGACGAAGGGCCGCCGGTCGGTCCGGGCCGGTGGCACACCCGAAGGGTGTGTGACCAAGGTCGGTCCGGGCAAGGCCCGCGCGCCGGGCGACGTGATCCGGGACCTGCCGCACCGCCACGGACCCCCGCGGACGGGCGGCGAGCACAAAAAAAAGGGAGCCTCGCCAGCCCGGGAGACTGGCGAGGCTCCTCGCGGAAGCTCCGATTCTCTAGGCGTCGCGGTGGTCTTCGTAGGCCTGCTCGGGCCACATCGCCGGGGCGTTCGCGTTGAAGGCGGGATCGTCCGCCCGGAACGCCCGGCGCTCCTCGCGCCGGGCGTTCTCCTCCATCTCCTTGCGGGCGAGCCACTGCTGCATCGCGGGGTCGGTCTTGAGGTAGCGGGCGCGGGCGCGGCGGGTGTTGCGCGCGCCCTGGCCGATCCGGTCCTGGTAGCGTATCTTCTCCCGGACCTCGTCCGTCACGACGAGCCGGCGGCGGACGTTCACCGGGGTGGCGGCGGCCTCGGAATCGGACGGGATTTCCGCCCCGAAGGGGGCGTCGGCGACCGAGCCCTCGTAGGTCATAGCTCCCTCGCGCTCGGAGTAGTGGACCTCGTCCTCGGGGTCGGCGAGGGGCATCGCCTGCGCCATAACGAAGCCGGTCTCGCCGTCCTGGAAGCGCTGGCGGCGTCCGGGCGACGTTGCCGCGTAGGCGGAGTAGCGGGCCTCGCCGACGGAGAGCTTCACGGCGGCGAGGATCTCCTCGCGGCTGGCGTCGCGGCGCGCTATGAAGGTCTCGCCGGCGACGGAGATCTTGCGGACGAGGCCGAGCTTGCCGAGCTTCGCGAGGACCGTGGCGACGACCGGTCCGGGGATGCTCTTCGTGGTCGTGTGGACCTGGGCAAAGCCGTGCCCGGGGTCCCCATGGCGGACCTGCACCGCGGCGACGGACTGCTTGAGCGCGCGCTCCTCGGCGGCGCCGAGCTTCGCGAGCTTCACGAGGATCTTCCCGGCGATGATCTGCTCCACCTGCTCCTTGACCTCGGTCTTGACCTCCATCTGGTTCGTCATGCCCCGACTCCCTTCTGTTGTCCGTGAGAGACCACCGTGATCTCTCAATTTCGAAGGCTTTAATTGTTCAAGGGACGGGACGTGGCCCTGGAACGAACGGTTGCGTCAAGGCCGGAGCGGGCCCCTATCTATTAGTCGGGCGGCTTGCCGCCCGATCTCTTCGGAGGAAAAGTTTTTAGCCAGGTCTCCTGGCGTGAAGAAAAGTTTTACGTCCGGGCCCGGCGGAGAGCCTTTACGCGCACTTCGCCGGCGGGAGTCCGGGTCCAACACATCCGAAAATTAAAGCCAATTGAGAGAGAAGAAAGAGGCGTGCCCCCTGAGATGGGCCGAAGGCCCGCGAGTAGCACGGCGCCTACCGGTGGTCGTATAGGCGGAGCCTTGGCGTAGCCGGCCCGGTCCCTGAGGACCGGGTAGACCGCCGCGACACCCGCGACAGCGGACGCAAGATCGCCGGGGGTCTGGGGGTCGGAGATCCCCCACCACCACGGGGCTTTCTCCGCCCGCAACGTCGCCGGGACGTGGATGAATAGCGTTATTATCGACCGGCTCGGCCGGTCGATCAGCGGTCGCCACGGCCCGCGTTAGGGATCGAAGCCCGAAGGGCCGAGACTCGGAACGAGGCTCGGTGGCGCAGGCGAAGCCGGAGCACGAGAGCCCGACCCCGCTAGCGGGGTAACGCCCGAAAGACCGGACGGGAGAGCTAGAGCCTATCGGATGGCGGCCGGTCGAGCCCGGCGCGGATGATCTCCTCCGCGCTCATCTCGGGGTTGTTCTCCATGGCGACCTGCATCCTCGCCAGGTCCATCCTGGCCCGGTCGACATCCTGCTCCCACGCGAGGCGCTCGATGGGGTCGGCCTCAGCTTCGCTGGGCGGGCGCTCCTTCTTCCTCTCGGGCGCGAGGGCGCGCATCCGCCCGAAGGCCTTCCCGGCCTCGTAGGGGGTGCCGTGCTCCTCCTGGTGGATTATCTCCACCTCGGGGTCGGCGTCCGGGTCCTCCGTATCCGAAGGATCGCGCAAGACGACGTAGGAGACGTAGAAGGTCTCCCCCACCACGCTGGTGACCGGCCCCTCGTTGTCGTTTCCGCCGGTGTTGTCTATCACGCGGCCGGGGACGAACCTCTCGACGTACGGATCGAAGACGCTCATGGCACCATTCTAACCTCCTCCCTCCGCCACCGGGCGTCCACACGAATAGGGCCGGGACCCCGAAGAGTACCGGCCTGTCCGAGGCCTACGCTAGTAGACCTCCAGGAAGAGCCTCTGCAGGGAGGCGAACGCCGCGTCGAAGCTCCGGTGCTCGAGGACCTCCGGGTCCCGCTTGCGCGGCTTGTCGTAGGCGAGCAGCACCCGCCAGGAGATCCTCTCGCCGCGGTGGAGGGGTATCTCGCGCCCCCCGACCTCCTCGACGCGCCTGGTGACCGCGAACACGTACGCCTGGGTCGAGGTCGCCCACACGGCCTCCGTGCCCGGCTCCTCCGTCCGGTAGAACCGCTCGACCGCCAGCCTCGCCTTCTCGTCTCCCCGCAGCATCGCTGTACCTCCCTCGGCCCGCTTCCTGTCTACTACGCTCGTCGGTAGAACCCCCGGTAAGGCGGACAGTCAAGGGCCGGAGGCGAAGCCGTAGAGCGGAGCGCGGAGAGGAGATGTTCCGGACGCAATGGCGGCTGCGGGTCGCTGCCCCGTCGCTACCGGAGCGCGAAGGCGTCGAGCCCCGCCCGAGCGTGATCGTCCGGAAGATCTACCGGAGCGCGCAGCGTGCCCTTTACTGAGGCGAAGCCGGTCCGCCGGCGGGGGTTAGACTGGGGGAGCGTGCAGACGGAAAAACACACGCCCGGGGATGGTGCGGAAGGGGGTTCCCCTTCCGCGCGGCTTCAGCCGCCCGCCCGACCGTACTCGATGAGGAGGTGGCCGTTGATGAGGCGCGTGGCCTCCGCGTCCCGGAAGGCCAGCCCGGTCGGGTCCTCCGCGTCGTCGGGATCCCCCGCCCCCAGCTCCTCCACCAACAGGCGCGCCTCCGCCTCCACGCCCTCCGCCCAGGCGGCGACCTCGTCGGGCGCCAGGGGGCGGAAGAAGGCCGCGTGGATCTCGCCACCAGAGGCGGCGTGCCCCTCCGCGCGCGCGGTCGGCCCGTCCTCCTGGACGGCCTCGCCGGCGCAGCCGGGATGGGCGCAGTCGACGACGTAGCGCACGTGCCCGGCGTGGCGGGCCAGCACCGCGGTGACCTTCGAGCACTCGGAACAGAGGTAGCGGTAGACGCGCCCTCTGTTGTCCGGCAGCGCCGCGCCGGTCGAGTCGGACCCTCCCTCCGCGAGGAGGTCCACCCGGCGCATGCGTTCGGGGGTGACCTCCTCGAACACGTACGAGTGGGGTTCGGCGTCTCGCAAGTCCGGCGGCTTCTCCCTCCCCGGGTATCGGAGTCCGGGGCTATCCGTCTTCCTCATCCTCGACCTCCCCCCATCTTCCCTACCAATTCGTCCCTTGTCTAGCTGCGTGGTTGTCAACACTTTTCTCTCTACACTTTTATTCCTACAAACCAACACCGCCCGACCACCCATCTTCCCTCCAAAACCTTCTCTACTCGTCTTCACACCATCCTCCTCCCACCATCCAACTCACCCCGATTAGACCTTCCGTATTCCCATACCCTTCTCCACAAACCATCTCCTTGCGACACCTCGCACAACCTACTCCCGGTGCTCTCCCTCCACCAGAAAACCCTCAGTCCTCCACCCCACCCGCAACATCGAACCCACCCCCAGATCACCCTTCCCCACCACAACCTCGCCTTCCCCAAACCCATCCCCTCTCCCCCACCCAGAGCTGCACCATCTCCGTAACCCAAAGGGCCCCTCTCAAGGCCAGATCCAGGGGCAACACCCAACAAAAATCCGCATATGGAACATTTGCGAAAACCTAACCCCCCCACGCGGGCGCTCCGCTCCTCGTGGCTTGTTACGTCCCGGCCCACCGCGACAAGCCTTTGTCTATGGGGCTTTCGATCCTTGCCTCCGCAACGTCCCGATGCCGGCCGGACCGCGCACACGCCGTTTTTGCGGTTCGGCCGGCAGTGGGTCTTCTGTGGGGCGGTTAGGGTAGGGGTTGTGGGGCGGTCCCCAGGGCACTCGCCGGCGCCCACGACTACCCCCGTGCGCCGGATGCGACCGCGAGCTGAACGCTCTCCTGGGCGTGCTGTTTGAGGCGTTGGGAGACCTCTCTCGGGGTGCCGGCGTAGGTCGGGACCGCGAACCTCTCGCCGGCGTCGGCGGCGTGGTTCTCGTCCCTCTCGGTGTCGCAGGCCCACATCACCTTGAAGCTCTCCGCGGCGCCGTTCGCCCTGGCGTAGCGGATGTAGCCGGCGTAGTCTTCCATCCTGTTCACGAAGTGGTTCGGCGACTTTCTGGACCGCGCGGTCTCGCGCTCGATGAAGTAGACGGTGTCCCCGAAACGGACCTCGGCGTCGGGGCGGTGCGTGCGCTCCCTGCCGCCCATGTTCCACCGGCGGGAGGCGCCCCGCTCGTCCCTCCACTCCCAGGCCGGGTAGCTCCCGAGCACGGCGTCGAGGGCGCCGGAGGCCATGACGTAGACCTCGTTGGCGTCGAGGTAGTGGCGGACGTTCCTCCTGGAGGGCCAGTCGGGGTACCTCTCGGGCTTCTCTTTTTCGAGGTCTTCGAGCACGTACCGGAAGCCCTTGGAGGTGAGCATCCACACGTTCACGTCCTCGTCGAGGGAGTCCTCGGTGGAGGCCCGAAAGACGTGGTTTTCGATCTTGCCCGACCACTTGAGGTCGTAGAGCCTCCGGCGCCCCGTCTCGTAGGAGGGGAAGTGCATCGCTGCGATCTGCCGGGTGGTCAGGATGCGGGTGTGGTAGAGGTCCCTGAATATGCGCTCGTCGCGGGGCGTGATCTGGCCCCTGCCGCTCGACTTCTTCGCCACCGATGGGCTCCCTTTCTCTCGGGTTTCACGTCTCGTCGTCGGCCGGGCTCCGTCTGCTCGTGGAGAGCCCGGACCGGGCCCTTTCACTCTTCGCGCTGGAGGTGGGCGCGCAGCTGGCGGTCCCTGGCGCGGTGCCGCCGGCCGACCACCCAAAGGGCCGCGAGGGCGCCGGCCCAGGCGTAGAGCGCCGCCTCCAGCCACCAGAACGGCCACGTGATGAGGGCGCCCGCGACGCCGAGGGCGCCGCCGCCGGCACGCATGGCGTAGGCCAGGAGGCAGAGTCCGACCGCCGTCGCGAGCGCCACCGCCAACGCGAGGAGGACCTCCCCGGGCGTCCACCGCGGCAGCGTCACGGGGGTGTCTCTCACGGTCGGCCTGCGGTTGCCCGCCACCTTCCGGATCGCCGTCTGCTGGCGGGCGTCCGCGACCTGCTCGGGGGTATAGCGCGCGACATCGTACCACCGCGCCATCGCCGGGTGCATCGGCCCCTTCCGCGCCCTCTCCGGGTCGTGGGTGGCGGGAGCAGCACCGCCGTGAGAGCCGTTGGGGCGCTCCGCGCGGCCGGGCCCGACCCGGCCGCCGTCCCACCTGAGCTCCCGGGTGTCCGCGCCGTCGTTCCCCTGCGGTTCCATTTCGGATGCGCTGGGGCGATCGACGAAGAGGCCGGCGGCCGGCGTTGCGTCGTCGTCGCCGAGCAGGTCCCGCTTGCCCCCCGCGGGCGGGGTGGTGCGGGCGGTGCCCGCCGCGCGCGCCTCGGGGGCTGTGTCGGCCGCCGGCTTGACGTCTTCTACCGGGTGGTCCTCTTCGGGGAAACCTTCGAGGGAGCTGATCCACGCGCCGAGGTCCACCGCGTCCGCGAGCAGCTCGCCGGCCTGCGCCGTTCTCTCCGACTCGGGCAGCGACAGCAGCCACTCGTCGAGGTCCTTGGCCCCCATGGGGAGCAGGGCGACCTTTGGGACGCCGCCCTGACGCCTCACGAGCCACTCGCAGGCCGCGGGCACCGCCTCCATCACCTCCGCCCGCGACTGCGGTTTGACGTCCACGTCGGGGATGTAGACCACCTCGCGGCCGGCGAAATCCACCCCTTCGAGCTCCGGCAGGACGCGGTCGGCGCCGGGCTCTCGGGCTGAGACCTTGTAGTTGCGGAACCCCTTGATGGCGGCCATGGGAACGCCGTAGCGCGCCGCCACCATCGCTCCGATCGCGCCCTCGCAGAAGGCGACCACCTCGCCGGGCCCGAAGCGCGGGTGGACGTAGAGGTGGACGCCGCTGCCCAGGAGCGCCTTGTACTTCTTGTCCCGGCTGTTCTTGGGCTCCCCGATCAGGCGGCCCTCCACGGTGGTGATGAACCCTTCGGCGTCGTGGTAGGGGATCAGGGCGTAGTCACCGTAGAGGGAGAAGCGGATCCGGTCAGGCGCACGCTCCGGTCGGTAGAAACCGGGAACCGTGAGCAGGTCCTCGTCGCCGAAGAGCTCTCGCAGCCTCTCGGCGACCCAACGGGATCTCCGGCAGGAGATGGAGCCGAACCCCCCCTCGTCGATCGTCCGGCGATCGAGGCCGCGCCCCTCGAAGAAATCCGCGTCGCGCTCCTCGAGCGGGCAGAGCGCGAGCAGCCTCTCGTAGACGGCGTGCCTGAGCTCCCGCTCGTCGGCAAGCTCGGCCTCTTCCGGCGGGTACTCGGCGGCGGGCCCCCCGGGGCTTACGACGGCCGCCGGGAGCTCCGCGATCTCCGGGCCCTCGTCGACGATAACCGCCTCCGTCGGGATCTGCTCGCCGTCCGGCCCCTCGAAGTAGGCCTCTATCGGGTAGACCCGCTCGCCCCGCGGGGCGGGCCTAACCGGCGCCCCTTCGTGGTCTTCGCCCTCCCCGTTCTGACGGACCCACCGCCTCCCCCGCGGCGGGTGAAGATCCTCTACAAAAGTTTCTCCGCCCGGGTCGTCCTCTCGGGGAACCTGTACATCGTAAGACCCGTTTGGTTCGGGCGCGGCCACCGCGGCGCCGTCCTCCCTCTCCCAGCTTCGCGTCCCGTTCTCTGGCCGACCGGCGTCCGCCGGCCGGGCCGACGGCGGCGTCATTGTCAGGCCGAGGATCTCGTAGGCCTTCTCCAGGCAGCGGACAAAGTCCACGCCTTGGGGCTCGAGACCCTCCATGTGGGATACGATGCCCAGCGCGTTGGTCGTCCTGGGCATCGGGCACCCCGGATTGAAGCACCCCGCCAGCCCCTTGACCGGCTCCACCTCGAAGTCCGCCTTTCCGCAGTCCGGGCAGACGTAGACGTACCTGCGCCCCTCGCGCCGGCGATCGCTCAGGTAGTGGTCGCACACGGCCAGCGCCTCGCCGTTTATGAGGTCGGTGTCGTAGCGGTTGTCGCGGTGCGGGCGCCGGCCGGCGCCGCCTCTTTCCGTGGTCATGCTGGCCTCCCCCCGAATCGAACCCTTGCGGTCAGCCTCTCCACCACCCCTCAGGCCCAACGGCCGCGAGGGCGCCCCTCCGGACCGGCCTGCACGCCCGGGTCTTCGTCGGGGGACCGTCCGGGCGGCGAGAGGTCCGGGCCGCGCCCGTACATCCTCGAGACGGCGCCCACCATGTCCCGCAGTTGGGCGGGCGTGGCCGTGGGGGTCTGGTTGCGAAGGCGCCATCTGAGGTCCCGCGTGGTGGCTAGGCGGCGCCTGACGGCGGGGTTCATCTGCGGGTCGAGCCTCCCCCGGGGAAAGCAGATAAGCCACTCGTAGCCCACGATCTTCTCGGGGTCCACGTCCCCGAGACCCATCCTCCGCAGGACCGCCCGCCGCTGGCGGTCCACCTGCTCCAGCACGTCCCGGTGCAGGGGCCGCCCGTCCACGGTGGGGACGCCGAAGCCCCCGACGCTCACGAGACCGCGGTTCGCCTTGGTCTCGATGATGGTGATACCGCCCGGGCCGACCACCAGGTGGTCAATGTTCCCGACCCCCCTGCCGCCGTCCAGGTCGTTCCACACGTAGTAGTCGCCGTCCAGCCGCGCGAGCCGCTCCAACTCGCCCGCGACCATCTCCTCGCCCATGAGCCCGGCGTGCTCCCGACGCCGGCGGGCCTCCTCTTCGGCGCGCCGCCTGTGGTCCCGGAGCCCGGGGAAGCCGAAAGGCGCGGTGCCGGCCCGAGCAGCGACGACGACGGTGCCGGCCAGGCGGTCGCCCACGGACCTGTTGCTCGGGGAGATCCACGCCGAGAGCGCCCCCGGCAGGTAGGCGAGGGCGACGTCCACCGCGCGAGGAAGGTTGCGCCGCAGCGCCGCGATCGCGGACGGCTTCGCGCCGGTGCGGGCGTCCACCACCCGCAACCCGAAGACGAGCTTGCCGACCGTGGCTCCGAAGAGCGCCTCCAGGGAGGCGTGGTAGCAGGCCAGCGCAACCCCGAAGGCCAGGGCGAGCAGGCCGGTTCTCGCTTCTGCCGGGTCGGCCGGGAAGAGCAACACTACGGGGACGCCGGCGCCGGCGAGGTCCACGCCGGCGGCCAGCGCCCTTGTGGTGAGCTCGGCGGGGGGCTGGTACGGAAGCAGGGACTCCCTGGTGTGCCCGCGCCGCCCTGTTTCGCTTGTGGTCGGGCCGTTCAAGCCGCAGGTCCCCCCGCGACAGAAGTAGCGCGGGCGCTAGTGCCGGCGCGGGCCGAGATCTCGGAGGGGTCTAACGCCTGCCGTGGTACTGCCCGCGATGCACCTCGCTCAAGTAGGAGGCCAGCCAGATGTCGTCGTCCCTGGAGTAGCGCTCGCCCCGGCGCTCGCCCGGGCGCTCGCCTGTGTGGCGCCCGTAGGCGTCGTCGGTCGAACGCGACTTGCGCGCGCCGGCCAGCGCTACTACCAGCACGACCAGCAAGAAGAAGCCGAAAAACAGCAGCGGGATGTTCACTATGTAGTCGGGCATCGGGTCCGTTGCCAGCAAAACCATCGCGCTCGCGCCTTCCATGACGCTTCCGTTCGACAGGCTCGTCACAAGCGGCCCATCGCCGGACACTATACGCCACCGGGGTTTCCTTGCCAACGGAACGGGCCGGGAGCGCGGCGTGCCGGGACCCGTATAGTGACGGGTCCCGGCGCTTGGGAGTGGGTGGTACGGGTGTGAGACGCGGACGCACGCGGGCTTCGCTATCTGCCGAAGGCGCCGGTGGCAAACCTCGTGGCGCCGGCCCTGGCGACGTGGCTTACGAGACCGCTTCCCGCGGAGTAGCCGTAGAAGCACCACTCGAAGACCTTGAAGGGCGTCTTTATCATCACCCAGCTGAGCACGAGCACGAGCACGGGCACGATAAAGTTGTTGGAGTACCCTTCGCCGAACATCATCTCGGGGGCGCTTATGAGGGCGCTCCCTATCGAGGCCTCGATGGCCCACAAGAGCGGTATGGCGCTGCAGGCGACGGTGCCTTTGAACCACTGGGCGGTGAGCCCCGAGAGCGTCGGGATGGGGTAGACGAACATGGCGAGCGGACCGGCTATGAAGAGGACGCCGAAGAGGAAGCTCTTGAAGATCGAGATGGCGAACAGGAAGAGCAGCATCACCGCGGCGATCAGCACGATCAAGCCGCCCAACAAGCCGCCGTTCTTCACCTGCGCCTCGACGAGGCGGACGTAGGCGTCGGAGAGCTGGGAGGGGTCGACGAGGGCGTCGGCCAGGTTCCTTGTCACGTCGCTTATCATTCCCATGACCTCGGGGAAGAAGGCCAGCGCAGCGAAGAAGAAGACGATCTTCGGCAGCGCGTTCTGGGTGGCGTAGGAGGTGTTGTAGTTGGCCCCCCGCAGCGTGAGCATCAGCCCCGTGAGGAGCAAGAGCGCGATCGCGCCGGGCTGGACAACGCCGCTGACCTGGTCGTAGAAGGTCTTTATCTCGCCCTCGGGCGCGGGAAGGCTGAAAGCCCCGTCCGTGAGAAAGTCCTCCGCCCAGCCGGCCGCCGCGTCGGCCGTCTTCTCGACGATGTTATTCGTGATGGTGTTAAAGACGTCCTCTGCTATTCCCGAGACGAGGCCGCCCTCCGAGTCCTCCTCTTCGGAGGTTCCCTGCATGGAGGTTTCCTCTTTCGGCTCGTCCCCGCCGTCCATGCCGCCGTTGAACGTGTCGGGGTCCATGCCGGGGGCGGGTTCGTCCGCGAGCGCCGCGGGCGCCCACAGCACGGTCATTAACGCCACGAGGAGCGCCAGCAGGCATGGCGCCGCGCGGCGCGACGGTGGATTCAACGGATTGTCCGGCGGTCTACGCATGCCTCAGATTCCTTTCCTCACATCCACGCCGGCGCCGATCGCGTCGGAGAGCCCGGCCGAGCCGGTCTCGACGCAGCCGGCGTTGTCGGTGAGGACACAGTCTCCCCCACCCGGGTACAGGCGCGCCCCGAGGAGCGAGAAGAGGCTGAGAAGTATCGCCACCAGGACGGCGGCGAGGACCACGCCGAAGAGCTGGCGGGGGGTGACCCCGGAGCCCTCGAGGGGACGCGCCGCGTCGCGGCTCGCCTCAGCGTGCGGGTGGCTGCTTTCCCTGTAGTTCTGCACGGCTTCTCTCCTTCTGTCGTTTTCCGTTGTCTCTCTCGTGTCGGCCGGGGTTCTTCGTAGGGGGCTCATGGTCAGGAGGTCACATCCCGAACGCGACACGCATCACGTCCACGAACGGCTCCGCGAGGAGGCCCACGAGCAGGCCCGTTACCGACGCGCCGATGATGCGGTTCCAGAAGGTCTCGCGGTCGGAGTCGTCGTCCCCGATGAGCTTGTGGACGACGCCGAGGATCATGCCGAGCCCCGCCGCCGAGAGCACGATGGCCCGCAGCCAGGTGATGATGGGCCCCCAGACGTCCTGGCGGGAGGACCCGCCGCGGTCCCAGGCGTCGCCGGCCTGCAAGAGCATGAGCATCGTGTCGAGTAGGATCAATCGGTTACCTCCTGTCGTTGTCCCGCGGCCGTCACGCGCCACTGCGGGCCGTAGAGCTGCAGGTTCACTGGCTGGGCGTAGCGGGTCGTCTCTCCGCGGAGCTCCACACCCCTCGCGGCGGTCTCGCTGAAGGCGATCTCGTCCCCGACCTCGAAGTAGGCGACGCCCTTTATCTGCTCGTCGGTCTGCTCCTCTGCCGTGAAGCCGTTCAAGACCGCGCCGTTGGTGACACCATCGGGGGACTGCTCGATCTGGCGCTGGACCTCGCGCACGTGCTCCGCGCCAGGCGTGGAGAAAAAGCCGGGGAAGACGACGGCCTCGCCCACTTTCTTCTGGTACTCGTTGAAATCGTCCCCGGTGTAGCCGTAGACGGCGGTGACGTAGTTGGAGACCGCGAGCTCGGCGCGCTCCAGCTGGGTCTCGCTGAGCACGGGGCCGTCCGTGCCCCTGCCCAAGGGGTCGTGGGCTCCGGGTTCGCCCTCGGCACCGCCGGGTCCGGGTCCCCTATCGGAGCCCTCGGGCTCGTAGACGAAGACGTCCTTCTCGTGCTCGTGCGTGGCAGCGCCGTCCGGGTTCGGCTCCCCGCGGTCGTCGTCGCCGGGGGCGGTGAGCGGCAGGTCCCGGCCGTCGCCCTCGCCACGCCGTTCGTCGGCGGCGCCTTCGCCGCCACCACCCTGCCCGCCGCCCTTGGCGTCGGCGCGGCCCTGCTCGGCGGCCGGGGAGTTGCCCTGGCCGGCCTCGCCGGCGCGCCCGCCGCCGATCCACGCCACCGCGAGGGCGTAGCCCACGATCAGCAGCAGCGCCAGGAAGACGAGCAGGATCCAGCTCTTGCTGCGGCGCGGGGCCGAGCCTGGCCTGCGGGGCATACCGCGGGGTGAGAAGGGGTCCATCATCGCCGCCTTTCGGAGTAGTTTGCGCGGTCGCGTTCGCGGAGGTTCGTGGGGCGTGGGGTCATTCGACTATCCTCCAGGCGCCGAGGTAGTCCGGGGAGTCGTACATGGGCGCGATCGCCACGTCCATCGTCACCATGTTTGCGTGGATGATGTTGCCGTCCCCCATGTCTATGGCGACGTGGCCCCCGGTGCCGTCGCCCGGATCCCCCCAAACGTGTATGTCTCCGGCCTGCGGCTCGCCCGTGACCTTCTCGCCGTAGCTGGGGACCTGCCCCGGGTCGTCCGGCAGCGTCACGCCGAACTGCTCGAAAGCCGTCGTGGTAAGGCAGGTGCAGTCCATCTGCTCACCCGGGATGCACCCCTCCGGGCCGGCCAAAACGTAAGGGACGCCGAGGTACTTCTTGGCTTCCTCTACCGCCGCCTGGCCGTCGCCGCTCCCCGAGGTCGAGCCCCCGTCCGGGGAACCCCCGCCGGAGGGGGGTGTCTCCGTGCCGGAGGAGTCGCCCCCGCCGCCGGTGAAGAAGCCGAAGAGGCGGGCCAGGGGGCTCGTGCAGTAGGCCGGCGCGTCGGTGGGAGAGGGCGCGAGATCGTCGGAGTTGTCCGCCGTGCCGCCGTTCTCCTTGAGCCACTCGAGGAGCGGGTAGGGGTTCATCGCCCCCGCGTCCGTCTCGGCGCGGCTGTCGGAGTTGGTGTACCAGCCGAAGTGCAAGTGTTGCTCCATCTCGCCCTCGGTGACCTCGGGGCCGTAGCCGGTGCTGCCCACGGCGCCGATCTGGTCGCCCGCCGAGACCTCCTGGCCGGGCTCCACGGAGGGGCCTGGCGGCTTCATGTGGGCGTAGTAGAGGAGGTCCCCCTCCTCGATGGGGCCGACGGACTCGGTGGCCTTGACCATGATGTTGTAGCCGCCGACCTCGGAGTAGTGGCTCGCCGAAGAGCCGTCCGTCTCCTGGACGACGCCGTCCGTCA